>DAIDAS010000011.1 GCA_027310505.1 bacterium | reverse complement strand
GGTATACGCCATTACCAGTGGGGAAGGTATCGTCAAGGTCGTGGGCGAGGTCGGTAGTGGCAAGACCATGCTGTGCCGCATGCTGGAGACCTTGCTGCCGCAGAATGTCGAGAGTGTCTATCTGGCCAATCCCAGTGTTGCGCCGGAAGATGTGCTGCATGCCATCGCTTTTGAGCTGCATCTTCCGCTGCCGGAAAATGCCGACCGCCTGCACGTCATGCAGGCATTGCAGAACTACCTGCTTGAGCGTCATGCGGAAAACCGCAGGGTGGTGATTTTCATTGAAGAAGCGCAAGGCATGCCGTTGGCGACACTGGAAGAAATCCGGCTGCTGACCAACCTGGAAACCAAGCACGACAAGCTGTTGCAGATCGTGCTGTTCGGACAGCCCGAACTGGACGATAACCTGAATGCCACACAGATTCGCCAATTGCGTGAGCGGATCACGCACAGCTTCAACCTTGGGCCGCTGGCGCCGGAAGAAATCGGCGAGTACCTGATTTTTCGTCTGCGTACCGCTGGCTATTTTGGCCCGCAACTGTTCGCCAAAGGGGCGATTCGCAAAATCGCATCGGCTTCTGAAGGCCTGGTGCGACGTATCAACATCCTGGCTGACAAGGCCTTGCTGGCCGCTTTTGCCGAGAATGCCTATTCGGTGGAGCGCAAGCATGTTGCCGTAGCCATTCGCGATAGCGAGTTCGGGGGGGGCGGGGGAAAAACATTGCGGTGCGTGGCGCAGTCGGCGTGGTGACATTGGTGCTGGCTGGACTGGGTGCCGGTTTCGGATTGCATGCGTGGTTACAGCCGGCTCACGTACAAAGGCAGGCTGCAGGTACAGTCGTACCTCCGGCGGCTGCAACCGGGGTTGTAGCGCAACCCTCCGCGGCAGCCATGCCGGTATCGCCGTCGACCCCGGTTCCTGCCAAGTCGGCCGATATTCTTGAGCAGCGCCTTCAGGCCACGCAGTCCTTGCTTTTGGCGCGGCCCGCTTCGACTGTCAGTATCCAGTTAATGGGTACCGAGCAGCCGGATCAGCTGCGTCAGCAACTGAAGAGTCTGGCGAGTATGTTGGAGCTGGACAACCTATACGTTTATCGCACTCGCTCGAACGGCAGGCCATCGATGACGGTTCTATACGGCGCATACCCTGAGCGTGAGGCCGCCAACAAGGCGTTGCAGGCATTGCCGAAAATATTGCGTGCAAATCAGCCACAATTGCGTACAGTGGGTGGGGTTGTTGAAGAAATAAAGCAACTTCAATAAGTTATTGTTGCAATCGCAACTAAATCATGGGATAAACTAAGGCTTAGGGAATATGGTTGCGACAACACCGAAAACGGGTGAGCGTCAAAATATGAATAAGTCGAAAAATTTCTGGTTGCTGTGTTTGTTTTTGTTTGTGTCGGGCTGTGCGCATCAGACGCCATTCCCGCCATCCCAAGGGCACATTGATTCTACTCAGGAAGTCAAGCCTGCCGCTACGCCGGGTGACATTCCCAAACCAGTCAAGAGCAATGCATTCTTGCCGCCGCCAAAGCCCAAGCTCAAGGAGCAGACTTATAGCGTGGTGGTAAACGATGTTCCGGTGCGTGAAATCCTGTTCGCGCTGGCGCGTGAAAGCAAGATGAACATCGACATTCATCCCGGCATCACGGGTAACGTGACGATCAATGCCGTGGATCAGACATTGCCGGCAATTCTGGAGCGAATTTCCAAGCAGGTTGATTTGAGTTACAAGGTTGAAGGCAAGGTGCTTTCAATTACACCTGATATGCCGACCTTGCGCACTTACAAGATCAACTACGTCAACATGGACCGGGATACCTCGTCCTCGATCGGTGTAGCCGCTCAGATTGCATCGACCGGTAGTGCCACTACATCAACATCGACTTCCGGTACCCCGACTTCCGGTGTTTCAGGCAATAGTTCTCTGACGACCGTTAGCAGCAAGTCGAAAAACAACTTCTGGGATTTGCTGGCGGACAATATCCGCATTATTCTGAAAACTACTAAAACCCAAGCCGCCAGCGCGGAAGATCGTGCCGCCAAGGCTGAAGCCATCCGCATGTCGCAAGAAGAGCGCTTGAAGCAGGTCGAGGCCGTGAGCAAGGCGGGGGCCGGGGCGGAGAAGCTGTTCCAAGAGGCTTTCAAGGGCCAGCCTGTTAATTTCGAAAGCAAGGACGAGGTCATTGTCAATCCGGTAGCGGGCACGCTCACGGTCATGGCGACGGAGCGTCAGCATGGTTTTATTCAACAGTATGTCGATACCGTGATGGCGTCTGTTCAGCGTCAGGTTCTGATTGAGGCAACCATTGTTGAAGTTTCACTGAACGACCAGTTTTCGATGGGGATCGATTGGAGTC
Source organism: bacterium (assembly GCA_027310505.1). Lineage (GTDB taxonomy): Bacteria > Pseudomonadota > Gammaproteobacteria > Burkholderiales > Methylophilaceae > CAIJXJ01. The sequence goes on along the minus strand of DAIDAS010000011.1, from coordinate 164 downwards.
GTTTGGGACCAAAAGGCCTGACCTTTGACCAGAGCCTGGGGAATGGTTCTCTTGCGAACAGTAACGCAAAGTTTGTCGTCGGCTATTCCAACAAGACCGTGCTGGGAACGTTGGCCGGTTCGGTCAAACTGCTGGAGGGGTTTGGGAAGACCAAGGTGCTTTCC
>DAIDAS010000472.1 GCA_027310505.1 bacterium | reverse complement strand
ATCGATACCTTGGTGGTGGACAAAACTGGCACGCTGACTGAAGGTAAGCCGCAATTGGTATCCGTGGTGCCAGCCAAGGAGATGGACGAGCAGGCGTTATTGCGCCTTGCTTCAAGTTTGGAACGCGGTAGTGAACATCCCTTGGCAGCGGCAATCGTTCAGGGTGCACAGCAGCGCGGCATTCAAACGGCAACCGTGGAGGAATTCCAATCCCTGACTGGACGGGGAGTGACCGGCAAAGTGGACGGTCATTCGGTCGCGCTAGGCACTGCATTGCTCATGGATGACTTGGGCATTCCAATAGGCAGCTTAGCCGATACGGCGGAAACGCTGCGCCAGGGAGGACAGACCGTGATGTGGGTGGCCGTAGACGGCCGAGAGGCCGGTCTACTGGGCGTGGCCGATCCGATCAAAGCTTCCACGTCAGAGGCCATTGCCGCTTTACACAAGGAAGGCGTGCATATCGTCATGCTGACCGGGGATAACCGGATCACTGCAGAAGCCGTAGCGCATCGGCTCAGTATCGATCGGATCGAGGCGGATGTGCTGCCCGACCAGAAAGCGGCGATAGTCAAGCGGCTGCAAGCCGAAGGCCACAAGGTCGCTATGGCGGGCGATGGTATCAACGATGCGCCGGCCTTGGCGCAGGCGCATGTGGGCATTGCTATGGGCACCGGCACCGACGTGGCCATGGAAAGCGCTGGCATAACGCTGGTGAAAGGCGATCTGCGTGGTATCGTGCGAGCAATCCTGCTCAGCCGGGCCACCATGCGCAATATTCGCCAGAATCTCTTCTTTGCTTTTATTTATAATGGCTTGGGAGTGTCCATCGCCGCCGGCGTACTGTATCCGGCATTTGGCCTGCTGTTGTCGCCCATCATTGCGGCCGCCGCGATGAGCTTTAGTTCGGTATCGGTGATTGTCAATGCGTTGCGGCTCAAATGGACTCGCTTATGGGAGACTCAATAGGGCGCTAATCCTGTGGATAGCGACAGCGCCCATTCTTCAAGGGTATAGAAGTTAGGTGTAAGGGCTCGCGTTTACAAACAGTCGGGCTTGCATTTGATTTTATCCGGCTCCACAGCATTGACGGCTGCTTCAACATTGTATCTATCAAGAGATCGTTCAGCTTGAAAGTCTGATATACCCCATAAAGGCAATCAGTCAATGATTTCGCTGAGTGTGCGTTTGTGGCGATTGAGAGCGGCCATGATCAGCTTGGCCAACACATTGTAGCTGGGGACCGCAATTTTCTTTTGGGTTAACACCTGAATGATTTTCAGCAAGACCAGTTTTGGCCGGAACTGGCCTCGGATCAGCGCCGCAATCTCGCTAGCTGGTTTCTGGCTTACAACCCCGTTGGCACGCGAATACCTTCCACCGCTGCGAAACCTTGGAGTGTGCCACAGGCACACAAACTGACGCTGTAAGGAAATAGCGATCAGATGTGTATAAGCTCATTGGAAGATGATGGTAGGCCCATCAAAGTCTGTTGTCGGAAACCGGCTTTAAACCACCTCAAGCTGCTTGTATTAAGAGTGCAGGTAGTGAGCGTTGAGGAAAAGCTAATTCATAATTAGTAGGTAGGGTACAGAGAGACGAGTTAAACCGAACCTATGTTGACGCGTCGTTATGCAGAGATTTGACATCAAAACCAGGGGCGTCCAAGACTCTTGGGATTAGTCTGCAAGCAAATCCGAAGGTTGTGCAGGCGGTGTCCGGCGTATAGTGGGCGTGACTCTGTACTGGGCTTTCAATGGGAACTGTGGGAACCAGTCATCATGATGTTAAGGGAGAAATGCAAATAACTCAATTTATGAGCATGAGAGTACCGATGCGTGATACTGGGGCGGAGTTGCCCGTAGTAGCGAGGAAACGTTTGTAATGAACGTGGAGCGAAGGGGCAACATCAGGCAGCCTTTGTTGATGTCACAACTGTCATATGGCAGGAGGATGATGTGAGCAAGGCAAAGCCATTTGTCATTTCGAAAGGGCAAGTCATGCGGGCATTTGAATTGGTGAAAGCTAATGCGGGTGCCGCAGGGGTTGATAAGCAATCGTTGGCAGATTTTGAAAGAAATCTGAAAGCCAATCTTTACAAGTTATGGAATCGGCTGTCGTCCGGCAGTTACTTCCCGCCGCCTGTGAAAGCGGTAGCTATACCGAAGAAAGCGGGCGGCGAACGGATTTTGGGCATTCCCGCGGTGAGTGATCGTATTGCTCAAATGGTCGTCAAACTGGAGTTTGAACCCCAGGTTGAGCCGCACTTTTTAGCTGACTCTTATGGCTACAGGCCGAACAAGTCAGCATTGGATGCGGTGGGTGTCACGCGAGAACGTTGTTGGCGTTACGACTGGGTGCTTGAGTTTGATATTAAAGGGTTGTTCGACAATATACCGCACGATTTATTATTGAAAGCGGTCTATAAACATACGGATACCACTTGGGTGAGGTTATATATTGAACGTTGGTTGACGGCGCCGATGCAGATGCCAAATGGAGAGTTGATCAGTCGGGGAAAAGGCACGCCACAAGGAGGGGTTGTCAGTCCCGTGCTCAGTAATTTGTTTCTGCACTATGTATTCGACAAATGGTTGCAGAATCATTACCCGAATACAGTCTGGTGTCGTTATGCCGATGATGGTCTGGTGCACTGCCGAAGCGAGGCGGAAGCCCAACACATGCTGGAATTATTGAAACAACGCTTTCAGTCCTGTGGACTTGAACTTCATCCGGTGAAAACCAAGATCGTTTACTGTAAAGACGGCAGTCGCAAAGGGCAATATGAGCATACATCCTTTGATTTTCTGGGGTATACGTTCAGACGGCGACTCTGCAGGAATCGCAAGAGAAACAGCGTGTTTGTAAACTTTACGCCCGCAGTGAGTAAAGCGGCGCTGAAGTCAATGCGGCTAAAGGTCAGAAAGTTACGGGTGCGAACACGTACCGAGTTGAGCTTGGGAGAGATCGCAAAATGGTTGAATCCCATCATCAATGGGTGGTTAGCCTATTATGGTTGTTATACACGCTCGGCGCTGTACGGTATGTGTCGCCACGTCAACATGACTCTGGTGAGGTGGGCAAGACGAAAGTTCAAGCCGCTTCGCCAGCACAAGATCAAAGCGATGCTGTTTCTGGAGAAGATTGCTGATCAATATCCACACTTGTTTGCTCATTGGCGGGCGGGAATGATCGGTGCGTTTGTCTGATGGGAGCGGTATGAATCGAGAGGTTCACGTACCGTTCTGCGAGAGGCTACGGGGGAAGTGCCTGTGGTCTACTCAACAACGATGCGCAAGCGAGTGAAGGTTGAGTAGTCCCTGGAAGCCGTAGCGCCGGGCGGTTTTTCGAGTAGAAAAACTGCAAGGCCTCGCGAAACGGCGTCGAGTCATGCGAGAGCCAAGGCTTTGATCCCCTTGTTGGGTCAAAGCCGAGGTGACGCGGACGGCCCAGGGCCGCCGCAGGCAATCACGTGGCGGTAGAGGCGAGATTGCTAGCCAGGGATGGCTAGCAATCTTTCCCGCCGGAAGCCGACACTCGCCGACAATGCGATAAAAAAAGCAAGCTTGTTTAATCCCGCCACTATCGCACTTCCACTTCCCGGTGCTTGGCGGCCATCGCACGGTTTTCCTCGACGGCCCGCTCATAAGCGTTAATCAGAGCTTGGCAGTGCATTTTAAAAGTTTCCGCTTGTTTGCCATAAAGGTAGCTTTTTGACTGATATTGATCAAGAAGTCTCTTATGTTCATCGGCCTTGACCTGCATTTTTTGCGCGGCTTCCGTGTAATGTTGCGCCAGCGCCTCGTGATCGGCTTTGGTCTTCGCATTTTGCACCGCTTGGCTCATGTCCATCGGGTGCGGATTCATTTCACTACAGGCGGCGGACAAGCCGAGAACCAGGAACAAGGGGATTAGTAACTTAATTTTCATAGGGTTTCTCCCGAGTAATTTTAAGAATTCAGTCAATGAGTGTGAGAATGCGTATGTCTTTTAACCTGTTCATGGGAATGATGATGAGAAGGTGCCGCGTTAATTTCTGCACTCTTGTCCTGCTTAAGGGGCGCCTTGGCGGGCTCCGCACTGCTAGTGCCGTGATCAACCTCTGTTGCAGCATGATTATGCTCACTTTCGCCTACGCCGTTCTGCATGGCACCGTGATCAACCTTTGTCTCAGCATGATTATGCTCAGTCTCACCGGCATCGTTCTGCATGGCGCCGTGACTGTGGTTATGTCCTTCAACATTTGGCAATGACATAACGCCTGCCCCATACCGATAAACGACTTCTGCACCTAGCCAGCCGGTAATCGCCAGCATAACTGCGGCTCCAGTTGCGAGTGACAGAAACCAAAAACCCGGCTGACGTTCTTTTCTCGCAAGCATAATGGTCCATAGTCCCATCAATAAAAAAGTCGTGGCCGTGGGCAATGCCCAGTTGCGATGCACGGTCATTGCTGCATGCGAAGCGGTATCATGAGCGACACTGTTGTAGGCAAACCAACCGGCTGCAGCTGTTGCTACAG
>DAIDAS010000465.1 GCA_027310505.1 bacterium | reverse complement strand
GAACCTACCAACGCAACTAAAATTCGAACGTTGGTCTGATCTATAAAACTGATCACCACTTCCGGATTAAATTCGCGAACAGCCTGGCGAATAGCGCGACTTCGTTGCCAATTGTCCATCAGGCTGCGCCATAGGGACCGGCTATCCCACAGCAGATCCAGCTTGATACGACTGATGGCTGAATGCAGAGAATAGTGGTCTGCACTCCAGCCTGAGAACGTCAGGATACCGACCTGCCAGCCCTTCTCTGCCCAGGCATTGGCAATTTCAGAAACAACCCTCTCCGCACCGCCTGCCGACAGGGATGAAATTGCAAACAGTATCCTTGGCGCCTGGGCCATCATGCTGCAGACACCGTGGGATCAAACAACATCCGCCCTCACCCCAATTACTGCGATGCTGTAGGCAAAACCCCGATTCTGCAGCCAACGCCATAGCCCTCTGGGCAGCAACCGTCGCAACCATATCTGGAAGGGTGTTACTGTGACGTCACCATAGCCAAATGCTGCAACGACCTTCAAGCCAGCGTCTTCAACAATGCTGCGCAACTCCTTTACCGTGTAAATGCGTTCATCAGTAATCTCGCCCGTGTAAGCGGTATAACGGGTCGGAATCTGGATCAATACACAAGGCGCACACCGGGCCTGCTCCTGAAGCAAACGAATCGTGACATCACGATCGAAATGCTCCAACACTCCGCAGGAAAAGACGAAGTCATAACGGTCATAATATGACCGCAAATCGAATGCATCGGCCTGCTCGAAACAAGCCGCACTCCCTAATCTCATCGCAAGACCAGATGCCAACTCCACCAGCCTTGCTTCATTGTCTATACCAGTGACCTCATATCCAGCAGAGGCCAGATAAGCATCCGTCCAGCCCGGGCCACTACCCACATCCAGTATCCGAGCTGGGGGGGGGCAATAGCGCTGAATCATTCCGTAGAGGGTTTCGTGAAACCCCCAATGGCCGACCGCAGTTTTCAGCCATGCAGACTGAAAGACCCCTTGATTGTCAAAATAGTCGTGCCAGCGATCAGTCATTGAACCATATCCCTATCATGATTTTTTACTTGTGATGCACGAATCACCCGCATAAGGAATATTTCACCCCTTTGATCAAGCCGTTGCTGAAATCCGAATACGCAACATGGCAGATCTCCAGGCAAATCCTGCCACGAGAAAAGACGACCCAGTCAACGCTATGGCAACAGCACGTTCGTGCAATACCCCGCCCCCGATCATTGCTAGACTAACGAACGCAGTTAAACCGATAAAAGCCATCACACTCATCAAATGCGGCTGTGCCAATGCCTGCAGGTATTTCGCGAGTACGTTTCCATAGATCGCCGGCGCCAGTCCCAACGCAAGCCATGTCCATTGTGTAGCAACTCGACTGACAGCATCGGCATCAAATCGACCATAGCCTAATAATAGCTGCAAGACCGGTTCTCCCAGCAGCACAACTCCCAGCCCAACACCCATCCCAATCACAACAGAAACCCACAACGCCTTGCGCAAAAACGCTCGTGACCCAGACCAGTCCTCGTGAACAACCAGGATACTGAAATGCGCCAAAATAATTGGAGATGACGCCATGACCAGTAATTGGATCAGGCTCTGGTGAAATCGGTAGGCATAGCCAAATGCAGCGACTGCGCCCTCACCATACTGCGCCACAAATATCGTAGGCAGCGTCGCTGTCAAATTGGCAAACACCACACCAGGAAGAATCCAAACCCCGAGGTGTGCGATTTGTTTAAATTCTGTAGCGAAACTTAAAACACCAACGCGAGACCCAAACAACCGGAAGCCGACACCCTGGACCGCGACCAGGCAGATCAGCACCTGCAACAGCAACCCTGCAATCGTGCCCAGCACAAGATTTAGCATTCCGCTTTCAGGCCAAGCCAGCAACAGAGCAATCCCGAGCATTGCATTAGCAATCGGGGCAGCCACCACCACATTGTAGCGGCCGCGAAATGCCATGAGATATCCCAGATAATCGCCAATACTGTTCAACAGTATCATCACAGCAGCCCATGGCAGGACAAATGCAGTCCACTGCCGCACCGCAGCAGTACTGTCATGCGTAAGCATACCGGCAACCACCCCTGCCCCAAGGATCAAGGGCAATGCCACACAGGCCGCCACAGAGAGTACCAGCACTAGAATCAAGCGCTCGAATTGCCCGACCCGGACATCGTCGCCTTGCGCACGTAATTTTGCATATACCGGGAACAATCCTGTCTGCAAAAAACCCGATAGGGTTCCACTAATCAGGGAGGGCAGCACAAAACCCAGGTTGTAGCCATCAAGCTCCGGCCCGACACCGAACAGCTTCGCGGTCAACCAGACCTTACCAAAAGCAGCCAACTGGGCAAGCAGCGTCCAGACGGAAACCAAGATCAGTTGCTTTTTCATATGGCATTCGGCACAGCATCAAACCTGATAGTAGTTACGATACCAATCAACAAAACGCGCCACACCAAGTTTCACCGGAGTCTGAGGCTTGAATCCCACCCATGTATCCAATTCAACAGTATCCGCATAAGTCGCGGGCACATCCCCCGGCTGCATGGGCAAAAAATTCTTTTCTGCGACAACCCCAAGCGCAGCCTCAATAGCCTCGACGTATTCCATCAGTTTGACAGGCTGGTTATTACCAATATTGAAAACGCGATAGGGTGCATTGCTGGAAGCGGGATCAGGCAACATCGCATCGAACAGAGGATTGGCCGTCGCCGGCTTGTCCAGAACCCTGATCACACCCTCTACAATGTCATCGATATAGGTGAAGTCACGCATCATGTTGCCATGGTTGAACACATCAATGGCACGACCTTCGAGAATGGCTTTGGTAAACAGGAAAAGTGCCATGTCTGGACGCCCCCACGGGCCATAAACTGTGAAGAATCGCAACCCAGAAGTTGGCAAACCGAACAAATGGCTATAGGTATGTGCCATCAACTCATTGGCCTTTTTGGTTGCAGCGTAGAGACTCACTGGATGATCAATGTTGTCGTGCTCGGAGAAAGGTAGTTTGGTGTTGCCTCCATATACGCTGGAACTGGAGGCATAGACCAGATGCTCGACGTGGTGATGCCTGCAGTTTTCTAGAATATTGACGAAACCCAGCAAATTGGAATCAACATAGGCATATGGGTTTTGTAGCGAATACCTCACCCCGGCTTGTGCTGCCAGATTTACCACGCGCTGAGGCTTGTATTGGGCAAAAACCCCCTCCATCGCCTGTCGGTCATGGATATCGGCTCGCACATCCGTAAATCCGGCATACGGCTTCACGCACCTCAGACGGGCTTCTTTGAGCCTCACATCGTAGTAATCGTTGAGATTATCTACACCTACCACCTCATCACCACGCTCAAGCAGGCGAATGGCAAGTCGACTTCCGATAAATCCGGCGGTGCCGGTGATGAGAATTTTCATGGGCTGGGTTTTAACTGAAATTTAAGATGCCAATCAAGTCAGAACAAGGCAGGTCAAATCATTCTGACTTCGGCCATAACAACGATTTACTCAAAATATTGATTTTTTCTATCGTTACTACAGCCTACCATCCACTTGATCTGCTGGGAACAGATACTTCACGTCATAAATGACATGGTCTGGCCTGCATAACGCCCGTATGTTATCCAGTCCCATCGCCCTGAACTGCTCATGGCCAACTGCTAGCACTACAGCATCATAAGTGCCGGCCTCAGGCTTGGCGATGGGGGTCACCCCATATTCGCGCTGCGCCTCCATCACATCAATCCAAGGATCGTATACATCGACATCTGCATTAAATGTCTTCAGTTCTTTAATAATATCGATGACTTTACTGTTGCGAAGGTCAGGACAGTTCTCCTTGAAAGTCAGGCCCATAACCAAAACTCGCGAGCCCACCATATGAATCCGTTTTTTGGTCATCAAGCGAGCAACCTGATCGGCCACGTGTTTTCCCATCCGGTCGTTGATACGGCGCCCTGCCAAAATAACTTCGGGGTGATATCCCAAGGATTGTGCCTTATGCGTGAGGTAATAAGGATCGACTCCGATACAGTGCCCCCCGACCAATCCCGGATGGAAAGGAAGAAAGTTCCATTTGGTTCCGGCTGCCTGCAGTACGGCTTCAGTATCAATGCCCATGATATTGAAAATCAGTGATAGTTCATTGACCAAGGCGATATTGAGGTCACGCTGGGTGTTTTCGATTATCTTTGCAGCTTCTGCGACTTTAATAGAGCTGGCCTTGTGGGTACCGGCAACGACAACACTGGCATATAGTTTATCGACAAAATCTGCGATCTCCGGGGTAGAGCCTGACGTCACTTTTTTGATGGTGGTGAAACGATGCTCCTTGTCACCGGGATTAATGCGCTCAGGACTATAGCCCGCGAAGAAATCGACGTTGAATTTGAGGCCGGAAACGCGTTCTATAACCGGGATACAATCTTCCTCCGTCGCGCCGGGGTAGACGGTGGATTCATAGATAGCGACATCGCCTTTTTTGATCACCTTGCCCAGCGTCTCGCTGGCCTTGGTCAACGGTGTCAAATCAGGCCTGTTGTACTTGTCCACTGGAGTGGGCACAGTCACGATATAGGTATTGCAAGCAGCAATATCTTCGATGTTATCGGTATAAGTGAGTTGGGTTGCTTCAGCGAGCTCATCCTCATCGACTTCAAGCGTATGATCTTTGCCGCTTTTGAGTTCAGCAATCCGGGCCGGACTGATATCAAACCCCACGGTTGGATAATGTTTGCCGAACTCGACCGCAAGAGGTAACCCCACGTAGCCCAAACCCACCACCGCGATTTTTGTCATCGCCACCCCAGACCAAGAATAAAACTAAATTTTACTGGAACAGCTCTCCCTATGCACGAACGACCCGCGCTATCGGGAATATCACCCGGAACACGCTGCCCTTGCCATACTCGCTTTCCACCTCGAGCCGGGCCTGGTGCCGGGTCAGGATATGCTTGACGATGGACAACCCCAGGCCGGTGCCGCCGGTGGCTCGGGAGCGGCTGCTATCCACGCGGTAAAAGCGCTCTGTCAGCCGGTTGAGATGCTGCGGTTCGATGCCGATGCCGGTGTCGCTCACGCTGAACACGGCATCGTTGCCGCGCAAACGCCAGTCGAGGCTGATTTCACCGCCGTCCGGCGTATAGCGGATGGCATTGGCCACCAGGTTACCGAACGCGCTGTGCAATTCTTCCGGAGCACCGTGAAGATGCAACGATTCATCGGCCTCGAACGATAGTCGATGGTGGCCGCCACTGAGGCTTTGCCCCTCTGTCAGCACCATGCGCAACATGGCCGGCACGTTGATGTCGGTTTCCTGCGGCATATTCTGGCCGCTTTCCAGTCGCGACAGCGTCAGCAGGTCTTCGACCAGACGGCGCATGCGGCCGGTTTGTTCCTGCATCAGGTGAAAATAGTGGCGGGTGCTTTCCGGCATCTCGCTGTCCATGTCTTCCAGCGTTTCCAGAAAACCGCCAACCACGGTCAGCGGCGTGCGAAGCTCGTGGGAAACGTTGGCGACAAAGTCCCGTCGCATGGTTTCAATATTTTCCAGCGGGGTAATGTCACGACACAACAGCAGTTTCTGGTTGTCTCCGAACGGCACCAGCTGGATTTCAAGCGTAACGTCAGGGTTGCGCACCGACTGGAGTTTGATCGGCTCGCCGTATTCGTGGGCCTGGAGGTAATCGTTGAATTCAGCCTGGCGCACCAGATAACCGATAGGTTGCCCGGTATCCTGCGTCAGGCTTAACCCCAATTGCAACTCAGCCGTATGGTTGCACCAATCGATCTGGTCGCTGTTGTTCAGCAACACCACGCCATCCGGCAAGGCACCCGCGGCACGCTGAAAGCGCTCCAGGGTAGAGGTGAGTTCGTTTTGGCTGCTGCTCTGGCGACGCATTTCCTGATAC
>DAIDAS010000445.1 GCA_027310505.1 bacterium | reverse complement strand
GTAATCGTCCACTCCATCGCCGTTTTCATCAGCCGAGAAGATGAAGGTGCCATCAGAGCGAATGGTGTAGGTCAGTCGAGTGTTGTTCGCCCCGAAGACCTTGAATGATCCGGTGTTCAATGAATCCACCGTGGTTGTTGAGCCTAGCAAGTCCAAGTTCATTACCTGGACATTAAAACTCGTGCCTTGAGGTTGGAACCCGGTGATCAGAGGGAAACTTCCTTGCAGGGAGTACGACCCAGTCAACTCGTAATTACCGCCCGGAGTAAAGGTTGTGGAGATGTTTCGTGCGTTGTGGTTGGAGCTCTCAACGACTGTTTCTGTGTTTGTGGTGCTGTCATAGGTTTGGTAGTTCGTGCTGAGCGTGCCTTGCTCCACAGTCACTTTCTGATTGTTAGACGAGCCTGTGACAGAGAACGTACCACTTTCCTGGGCCAGATAGTCCTTTGCACCCGAGGCAAAACGTGGGTGATAGGTGCCGCTGATGGTTCCGGATACTGAGTACGCTGTGTTGGCAGCCGGTGTCCCGCTGATGTTCACGTTCTGGAAGGTCATCAGGGGTGTATAGCCCTGATTGCTGGCATTCGCGCAGTTACCAGCATCCGTTGCTCCGTCGCCAGTATCGAAAATGCGGTTGCCGTTGGCATCCCCAAAGCCAAAGGAGACAATTCCTTGGGGGCAGGTAACAGGCAATGATCCCTGGTTGGCCGCTGCCCCTGTGCCATACGTGGTTTTAGGGTTGTTAATGTTGGCTGCGGCAAACTCCATTGCCTGGCTCAGGTAAAAAGGCAGGGCAACAGTCTCGCCGCTGAACACGACGTTGCCGTTATTGAACTGCGTGCCAGCCCCTGTGCTTGTATTGGCTGCCGTGTGGATTAACATTTCTTTCAATACGATCGTAGCCATGTAGCCGCCATTCTTGCGATTCAGGTACAGGTTTTGATTGCTGTCTTGCTGAAATACCTGATCGTTCACGACGCCACTGGAAGTCGTGCTGGTTGACCCTGCTGTTCCTGACCCTGCTGTTCCGCCGCCACCTCCACCGCAGCCCATAAGAAACGCTGCTGCCACTGATGCGGCGACAAAGCCGATTTTGAAGTTTGCTGTGCTCTTTTTCATAATTCCCTCACCAAAAGTGTTAAAAGTTATTCACTACGTTTTATTTATCTCATGTTTTCAATTTCTCGCAACTTAGCTCTAATGGCCAAGTTGATGCACCGCCTTTGATATTAAAAGTGAGTATTCACGCCTAATACTCGGGGTGCGACTTTTGTAACGACCGATTGCTTCCCAGGTATTTCCAGCTACATTCATTTCATGCCGCAAAAGCCAAGCTCCAATATAAATGTTGGGCGATGTTCTCATTAGATGTTGATTACCTGCTTGCCCATCGCTGAAAGAATGAACTCCCGAGGCTGTAGCCCTTCTTTTTCCCAAGCCAACATCCGCATCCATGCAAGGTAATTGCTCAAATATTTCGTGGCCACGCCGCGCAGGTCACGGTTAATCCAGG
>DAIDAS010000439.1 GCA_027310505.1 bacterium | reverse complement strand
CCATTATTCACCTCGCCCCAGCAAAGCCCGCGACTGATGGATGTGCTGAGCCACTATCTGGCGCAGGCGGTGGCGGAATCGATCAGTTACCACGGCGTGTTCATGGAAGTGCAGGGCTTTGGCGTGATGATCAAGGGTGATGCCGCCATCGGCAAAAGCGAATTGGCGCTGGAGCTCATCACGCGTGGTCACCGTCTGGTGGCGGATGATGTCGTGGATTTTTACCGCGTTGCCCCGGATCGGCTGGAAGGACGCTGCCCGCCTCTGCTGCAGGATTTTCTCGAAGTGCGCGGCCTCGGCATCCTCAATATCCATGAGCTGTTCGGAGATAACGCAATCAAGCCGACCAAGCCGCTGGATATGATCGTGCAACTTGAAATGGCGGATACCCTTGCGCCGAAGTCGCTCGATCGGCTTAAGATCAAGTCGCAGACCGAAAAAATCCTGGAGGTCAAGATTCCCAAGGTCTTCATCCCCGTTGCGGCTGGCCGCAACTTGGCCGTACTGGTGGAAGTCGCCGTGCGCAACCATATTCTGTTGCTCCGTGGCGTGAACAGCACACGTCAACTGATGCAACGCCAGATGCGCGAAATGCGTCGTGCCTCCATGGAAAACGGAAGCAAGGGCTAGGGGTCCCGAAATGATGCAGTTTGTCATCGTCACCGGCCTGTCCGGTTCTGGCAAGAGTGTCGTCCTCAAGGCGCTGGAAGATAGCGGCTATTACTGCGTGGATAATCTCCCGGCTTCGCTGCTGCCTGAAACCGCACGGCACCTGGCCGAAGCCGGGCGGCAGCGCGTGGCGGTGAGTATCGACACCCGCAGTACCGCGCTCGAATCGCTGCCGCAATATATCAGCCAATTGAAGGCGCTGAAGATCGACGTGCAGTTGCTGTTTCTGGAATCCAGTGCGGAAACCCTGGTCAAACGTTTCAGCGAGACGCGGCGGCGGCATCCGCTCAGCGATGACGCGACCACGCTGGCAGAAAGCATCCGGCTTGAGCGCGAGTTGTTGGACCAGTTGGCCGGTCTCGGCCATCGGATCGACACCAGCGATCTTGGCCCCAATACCTTGCGCGCTTGGGTCAAGGATTTTGTCGACCTTGACCATGGTGGCCTGACCCTGCTGTTCGCCTCGTTCGGTTTCAAGCATGGCATCCCGCTGGATGCGGATTATGTGTTCGACGTGCGCTGCCTGCCCAACCCACACTACGACCCGGTGCTGAAGCCACTGACCGGGCGCGATATGCCGGTCATCGCATTTCTCGAAAAGCAGGAGGCGGTGCACGCCATGTATGACGACATTCGTCAGTTCGTCGGCAACTGGCTGCCCTGTTTCGTGCGTGACAACCGCAACTATCTGACGATTGCCATCGGCTGCACCGGCGGCCAGCACCGTTCGGTATACTTTGTCGAACGGTTGGCTGCCTGTTTCAGGGAGCAGGGCCAGCGGGTGCTGGTCAGGCATCGCGAACTGGAATGAAAGATTCTGAATTGAGGAAGCAAACGTGATTGGAATAATGATCGTCGCCCACGGTACGCTGGGCGAAAGTCTGATCCACTGTGCCAGCCATGTGATGGGTGGTCGACCGCCACAGTTGAGGCAATTGGGCGTGGGGGTGCATGACGACCCCGTGGCGCTATTGCCGCAGGCGAGAAGAATGGTGAGTGAGCTGGATCAAGGCAACGGTGTGCTGGTGTTGTCGGACATCTACGGCGCGACCCCCTGCAATCTGGCGAGCAAGTTGCTTGAACCGGGGCGGATCGAGGGCATTTCAGGCGTCAATCTGCCAATGCTGGTGCGTGCAATCGCTTATCGCAACGAACCGCTGGAGGTGTTGCTGGAAAAAGCTATCAGCGGTGGTGTTGGCGGTGTGGTGCATTTCACGCAGGAAGCGTGTGCCCACCATGGTTAAGCAGGAAGTCGAAATCATCAACAAACTGGGCTTGCACGCCCGTGCATCGACCAAGCTGACGCAAGTGGCCAGCCAGTTCGGTTCAGAGGTCTGGATCGAGCGCAATGGTCGTCGTGTCAATGCCAAGAGCATCATGGGGGTCATGATGCTGGCTGCCAGCAAGGGCAGCAAAATCATGCTGGAAGCGACTGGGGCTGACGAAGCGGCAGCCATTGAGTCGCTGGCGGCGCTGATCAACGACAAGTTCGGCGAGGGCGAATGATGTTTTCTGCTTGGGAGGGGTGTGCTCGATGAGCTTTACCATGCACGGCGTGGCGGTTTCCGGGGGCATCGCCATCGGGCATGCCCATCTGGTCTCGCACGCCCTGCTTGAGGTGGCGCATTATCATGTGCCGGATCATCTTCTGGATGCAGAGGTCAAGCGCTTTGCCGATGCCGTCAAGGCGGTGCAGAAGGATCTGGAAAATATCCGTGCCAGCCTGCCGACCAGTGCGCCAGCCGAGCTTGGCTCTTTTGTCGGCACCCATATCATGTTCCTGGGGGATAACTCCTTGTCCGAGGTGCCCAAGCGCATTATCCGCGAGGAGCATTGCAACGCGGAATGGGCGCTCAAGCAGCAGATGGATGACCTGGTCGCTCAGTTTGACGAGATTGAGGACGACTACCTGCGTGAACGCAAGTTCGACGTGGTGCAGGTGGTGGAGCGTGTCATCAAGGTCCTGCTCGGTCATCCCGGCCAGGCGCCGCTGGAGAAGCAGGAAAGCGGCATGATCCTGGTGGCGCACGATCTGTCGCCGGCGGACGCTATCCAGTTCAAGCAGCACCAGTTTGCTGCCTTCATCACCGATGTCGGCGGTGCGACCTCGCATACGGCGATTCTGGCGCGTAGCCTCAACATCCCTTCGATTGTCGCGCTGCACCATGCGCGCGACCTGATCCACGATGGCGAACTGATCATCGTGGACGGCAATCTGGGCGTTGTCATTGTCAGCCCGGACAAGGATACGCTGACCGAGTACCGGCTCAAGCAGGAAGGCTTCGAGCTGGAGCAGCAAAAGCTCAAGCGCCTCAAGCTGACCAAGCCGGTGACGCTGGACGGCACGCAGGTGGAATTGCACGCCAATATCGAAATCCCCGAGGATGTGGCGCAAGCCAAGGCGGCTGGCGCGACCGGAATCGGCCTGTATCGCACCGAGTTCCTGTTCATGAATCGCCGTGAATGGCCGGACGAGGAAGAACAGTTCGAGGCTTATCGCAAGGTGGCGGAGACGATGAAAGGCATGCCGGTCACGATCCGCACCATGGATTTGGGCGCCGACAAGCAGGTCGACCCGGATGCCGCGCGTACCTGTACCAATCCGGCATTGGGTTTGCGTGCCATTCGCTTGTGTTTGGCAGAGCCTGCGGTCTTCCACGCCCAGTTGCGCGCCATTCTGCGTGCCTCGCATTACGGTAGAATCAAAATCCTGATCCCGATGCTGTCCACGCTGTCAGAACTGCGCCAGACCATGCACTTGCTGGAGCGCGCCAAGCGCAGCCTGCGCGAACAGAATATCCCGTTCGATGATGCCATCCCAGTCGGCGGCATGATCGAGATTCCTGCGGCAGCCTTGAAGGCCGAAGCATTTGCGCGTGAACTGGATTTTCTCTCCATCGGCACCAATGATCTGATTCAATACACCCTGGCAATTGACCGCACGGACGATACGGTGGCGCATCTCTACCAGCCGTTGCATCCGGCGGTGCTTCAGCTGGTGGAAATGACCATACGTGCCGGCGACAAAACCGGCACTCCAGTCTCGGTCTGCGGCGAAATGGCGGGCGATTCGCGTCTCACCAGGTTGTTGCTGGGTTTTGGCCTGCGCCAGTTTTCCATGCACCCGGCACATATCCTTGCGGTCAAGCACCAGATACTGCAGAGTGACTTGCCCAAGCTGGTGAGCGGTGCGCGCAAGATCCTTGCCAGTAGCGAAATAGACCGTATCGAACCTTTGCTGCACAAACTCAACAACTAATATCTGAAAAGGATCTGCACCATGAGCGACGCGACTGCCAACGACAAAAACCTCGCTGTCCTGACCCATCTGGGCGGTATTTTCTTTGGGTTTATTCCCGCGCTAATCGTCTGGCTGCTGAAGAAGGACGACAGCCATTTTGTGGGCGAGCAGGCGCGCGAGGCGCTTAATTTCCAGATCACCGTGCTGATCGGCTACATGGCGGCATGGGTGCTGGCTTTCTTGCTGGTGGGCTTCGTGCTGCTGCCCATTATTTATGTGGGTAACCTGATAC
>DAIDAS010000437.1 GCA_027310505.1 bacterium | reverse complement strand
GTGGCAGACAATCACGATGCCGGTGAAAAAATGAAGGAAGGCAAGTGCAGCACCGGCAAGTGCGGTAGCAGCATGAAGAAAAAGGCAGCTGCTGAAGCAAAGGCCAAGGAAGGCAATTGCAGCGCCGACAAGAAGGCCAAGGAAGGTTCTTGCAGCGGCGACAAGAAGTCGATGGAAAGCGGCAGCACCGATAAGCAGTAACGTCGTGAACGCCAAACCTTTATTTGGCGCCGGGCTCGGCCTGAAGCGGGAACTGATGTCCCAGCTTCAGGCCGAGCCACCTTCGGTGATCGATTTTTTTGAAGTCGCCCCAGAAAACTGGATCGGCCTCGGCGGGGCACGCATCAAGCAATTCGCCTGGTTTGCCGAGCGCTATCCCATTGTCGCCCATGGACTTTCCCTGTCGCTGGGCGGCCCCGATCCGCTTGACGAAGTCCTGCTGCAGCGCATCAAGGGGTTCCTCGACCAATACCAGATTCCCTTGTACACCGAACATCTGGCGTACTGCAGCGCCGGTGGGCATTTGTATGACCTGTTGCCGATCCCCTGTGCCGAAGAGGCGGTGCACCATGTGACGGCACGCATCCGTAGGACTCAGGAAATCCTGGAGCGTCGCATCGCCGTGGAAAATGCCTCGTATTACGTGGCATCGCCGGTCTCCGACATGACTGAGGTCGACTTTATCCGCGCTGTGCTGCAAGAAGCCGATTGCGACCTGCATCTGGATGTGAACAACATCTATGTCAATAGCGTCAACTTTGGTTTCGACCCGTTCGAGTTTTTGCGGCAACTGCCGGGGGGGCGCACGGTGTATATCCATACCGCCGGCCACCTGCAAGTGGCGAAGGATCTGATCGTGGATAACCATG
This sequence comes from bacterium, assembly GCA_027310505.1. Classification (GTDB taxonomy): domain Bacteria; phylum Pseudomonadota; class Gammaproteobacteria; order Burkholderiales; family Methylophilaceae; genus CAIJXJ01. Next base: position 25,916 of record DAIDAS010000437.1, on the reverse strand, counting down.
GCGATACCGTGATCGACCCGGTATGGGCGTTGCTGGACGAAGCATATCGCCTGTTCGGCGTAGCGCCGACATTGCTGGAGCGCGATATCAATATCCCGCCGCTTGCCGAACTGGTGCCGGAAATCGAACGTATCGCCCAGTTACAGCGCAAATACGCATCCAGCGGATCAGCGCGCTATCAGGCATGAGCGCGTTTCGCCAATACCAGGTCGATTTCACCGGCCACATCCGCGATCCCAAGTCCGTTGCGCGCCCCCAGGGCGTGCCGGCTCGACGCATGAAGATTTATACGGAAATCGTCTTCAACAACATGGAAGCCACGCTGGCGGCGTGCTTTCCTGTGACCAAAAAGATCGTCGGCGTGCGCCGGTGGCGGCAGTTGGTGCGCGGCTTTCTGGCCGAACACCGATGTGCGACCCCCTGGTTCCGCCAGATTCCGGAAGAGTTCCTGCGCTGGCTGGAAACGACCCCCATGGTGTTGCTGCCGTTTATCAGGAGTCTGGCGCATTACGAGTGGATCGAACTGGCGGTTGCCGTGGCCGATGCCGTGGCGGAGGAGGCCGATGCCGGTGGCGATCTGCTGCATGGCCGCCCCGTGCTGGCGCCAGCCCTGGCGCTGCTGGAGTATCCCTATGCCGTGCATCACATTTCCCCGCACTTCAGGCCATCGCAGCCTGATGCCGAGCCGACGCGCCTGCTGGTGTTTCGCGATTCGGGGGACGAGGTGCGCTTTATCGAAATCAATGCAGTGACCGCTCGGTTGGTGCAGTTGCTGCGTGACGGGGCGATGTCCGGTCGTGCCGCGCTGGAAAGCATTGCCACCGAATTGCGGCACCCCGATCCGACGGCCGTGCTGAATTTCGGCGCCGTGCTGCTGGATGATTTGCGCCAGCAGGGCGCGATATTGGGGGCGGCGCTGTAAGGAAACCACGATTTCTCCGACCAATGGTGATCACCATCCAAGGAGAAATTGCCATGATCGCACTTACCCGATATTACCAAACCGTCACTTCCTGGCTTGAACGCATTGCCCCGGTATTGCCTCCGCTGATTTTGCGCCTGCTGCTGGCTTGGGAGTTCGGCGAATCGGGCTACGAGAAATACACCGGCACCAACTGGTTTTCCGACCTGACCTTTCCATTCCCATTCAATCTGCTGCCGGCGGATGTGAGCTGGAACCTCTCCATGGTTTTCGAATTGCTGGGCGCGGGGGCGTTGCTGCTGGGGCTGGCAACCCGTTTTTTTACCGTTTCCCTGATGGTGTTGACCGTGGTTGCCATTGCCTCCGTGCATAGTCCTGAGCATTGGAACAGCTTGGGCGAACTGCTTCGTGGCTATCGGATCGTGGATGAACAAGGGGATGGTTTTGGCAACTACAAGTTGCCGCTGATCTACCTGGTGATGTTCCTGCCGTTACTGTTCGGTGGGGCGGGCAGGTGGAGCCTGGACCACATGCTGGCGCTCCGGTGGCGCAAGTCTTAGCCCCGAATTTTCAATCCCGTTGGGGGCAGGTTAAATTGCCCCCATTTTTTTGCTGGGCACTTGTTTGATGTGCACCCTCCCCGTGATAAACTTTGACGCTGAATATGGCGCTTATGACAATCACAAACAGCCTTTTTCATGACCGATGTCTGGTCGTGAATTTGCGCCATCAAAGAGGGCGCCCATGAACGTTCGAAAATTTTTCGGCGCCACGACCCGTGACGCATTGAGGCAGGTGCGGGATGTGCTTGGCGCAGATGCGCTGATCCTGTCCAACCGTCGTGTTGAAGGCGGCGTCGAGATCATGGCCGTGACCGACGGCGAAGTGCAGGCGCTGACCTACGACAACCGTGCCACGCTGAACCAGCAGCAGCCGGCTCCCCGGCAACCCGCGATCCAGCCAGAAACCATTGCCGCCATCCTGCATAAGCGGCAAGGCGCCAATCCAGGCCCGGCCCAAGCGGTTCGCGCCCCTGAATTCCAGACGCTGAAAAGCCCCAGTCTGGGCAATACCGGTACGGCGGCTTACCTCGAAAATGCCGAGGTTGCTGCTGAACCGCATTCGGCCCCCGAGGTTTTTACCAGGCAGCGCACCCTCGCGCCGGAACCTGTCCACGAAGCCGCCCCTGCCATGCCGCGCCTGGGTGCTGCCATGGAGGTCGCTCCTGCGGCCGCACCGTCGCCTGACCCGCTGGTGGCCGAGATGGCGCAGGAACTCAAGCGTATGCGCAACCTGCTGGAGAGCCAGCTTTCAGGCTTCGCCTGGGGTGAGCTGGCGCGCAAGGACCCTCTCAAGGCCGAACTTATGCGTACCTTGCTGGGCTGTGGCTTCAGCCCCCAGCTTTCGCGGCAGTTGCTGGATGCCCTGCCACCCAATCTGGATGTCGAGCGCGGCATCAAGTGGTTGAAGGCAGCGCTGGGACATAACCTGCGGGTGGTTGAGTCGGGCGCCGATTTCATTACCCGAGGCGGCGTGCATGCGCTGGTGGGTCCGACCGGCGTCGGCAAGACCACCACGGTCGCAAAATTGGCTGCCCGTGCCGTCCTCAAGTTCGGTGCCGACAAGGTCGCGCTGATCACTACCGACAGCTACCGGATCGGCGCGCACGAACAGCTCAAGATCTACGGCCGCATTCTCAATGTGCCGGTGCACGCAGTGAAGGACGAGGCCGAACTGGAATTGACCCTGGCCGACCTCACCCGCAGCCACCTGATCCTGATCGACACCGTGGGCATGAGCCAGCGCGATCGCCGCATTGCGGAGCAAATCGAATTCCTGTGCGGGCGGGGCAATCGCGTCAAGCGACACCTGATTCTGCCTGCGACCGCGCAGAACGTGACCCTGGACGACATCGTGCGGGCCTATCGCGGCAGCGGCATGGATGGTGTGATCCTGTCCAAGATCGACGAGTCGATGTCGATTGCTCCGGCGATCGATTGCCTGATCCGTCACGGACTGGATTTGCACTATGTGACCAATGGACAGAAAGTGCCGGAAGACCTGCATCTGGCCAACGGGCTTTATCTGATCGACCGGGCATTCAAGGTCAGGTCTGATCCGCAGGCTTTTGCCATGCAGCCCGAGGAATGGGACGTCACTGCGGGCAATGTCACCATGGATGATGCGGGAGGCCATTTTGCCTAGATTGGCACCCGATCAGGCGGAGGGGCTGCGCCGTTTGTTCGTGGAGGACGTGCGGCGCATGGTCGCGTTGGTTTCCTGTGGCGACTGCCAGCAGGGATCGGACCTGCTGGCCGATCTGGCCGCCATGCTCGCAGGGCAGGGCAACCGTGTGCTGATGCTTGACGAGAGCCTGTCTGCCGGCAAGCCGCATGTCGCGTTTTCTGTCACGCCACAATACGATCTGGATGACGTGCTGAACGAGGCCACGGATATCGAACGTGCCATCGCGTCCACGGCATGCCATGTCGATCTCATCGCCGGCGGTGGCCGTGCGAGAGCCTTGACCCGGCCGCGGATGGAAGCACGCATCGGCCTGGTCAACGCCTTTTACCGGCTGGCAGGGCAATACGACGTGGTGCTGGTCAATACCGGCGGCGATTCGGTACAGAGCCGCCCCAGCTTCGCCTGGGCTTGTCAGGATGTGATCGTGTTGTGCCACAACCATCCCGATTCTGTGACCCAGGCCTACGCCCAGATCAAGGCGCTGCATCAGGCGGGCGGGCGGCGATTCCATCTGTTGTTCGGCGGGGCGGACGAGACGATCGCGCAGACGTTGTTTCGCCGCGTAGCCACCGTCAGCCGCCATCACCTGCAGCTCATGCCCGCATATCTGGGGGTGCTGTCGAAAACGGGGCGTTTGCCTGAAAACGTTGCCGGCCAGGTGCTTGCCTGGCCAATGCCGGAACACCAGACCGGGCATTTCCCGGAACTGATGCGTCGCCTGTTGCGTGGTAGCCATTCCCGCACATTTGTTTCTCGCTGACCTCCCAGAATGCCGGCGCTTGATACACAAAAATCCGTGGCTGAACATGCCCAGCTGGTCAAGCGCCTTGCCTACCAGCTTGTGGTGCGCCTGCCGTCCAGCGTGCAGGTGGATGACCTGATCCAGGCGGGCATGATGGGTTTGCTGGATGCGCTTCAGGCCTATGACGACAGCCAAGGGGCGCAATTCGAGACATACGCTACCCAGCGCATCAGGGGGGCGATGCTGGATGAATTGCGTGATGCCGACTGGGCGCCGCGCTCGGTGCGCAAACAGGCACGCGATATCGAGAATGCCATTCATCAATTGCAGCAGTCGCTGGGACAGTCGCCGAGCGAGCAGCAGATTGCCGACTTGATGGGTTTGTCGCTGGCTGAATACCAGCAGATGTTGACCGAGGCGCACGGGCACCAGTTGGTGCATTTCGAGGATTTCGAGAATGAGGACGGCGAAACCATCGGCTTCAACCTGACCGACAGCCGACCTACACCGCTGCAGGTACTGCAGGATGAAGCGATGCGCGATTCCCTGGTCAGGGGCATCGGCGAGTTGCCGGAGCGCGAAAAGATGGTCATGGCGATGTACTATCAGGAAGACCTCAACCTGAAGGAAATTGGTGCTGTGCTTGGCGTCAGTGAATCTCGCGTCTGCCAGTTGCATTCCCAGGCCATTCTGCGCCTGAGGACCAAGATGAAAGAATGGACATGAGACTCCCCTTCGACATCATCAGCATTATCGGCATCCTGATCTCCTTTGGCGCCATCCTTGGCGGCCAGTATCTCGAAGGCGGGCATCTCGGATCGTTGGTGCAGGTGACGGCCTTCATCATCGTGCTGGGCGGCACCTTCGGCGCCTGCATGCTGCAATACTCGCTGCCGGTCTTTCTGCAAGGGGTGAAGCTGCTGCGCTGGGTGATTCTGCCGCCGGTGATTTCGCTTGAGGATGTGATCGAGCAGATCATCAGCTGGGGCCAATCGGCGCGGCGCGGAGGCTTGCTGTCGCTGGAGCCCATGCTGATGGAAATGGACGATCCCTTCATGAAGAAGGGGTTGCAGTTGCTGGTGGATGGTGCCGAGCCGGAAAAGTTGCGCGAGGCGATGGAAGTCGATATGTACGCCTATGACGAGCACTATCGGATGGCCGCCAAGGTGTGGGAGTCAGCCGGGGGGTATTCGCCGACAGTCGGTATTCTCGGCGCAGTCATGGGGCTGATCCATGTCATGGAAAACCTCTCCGATCCCTCGAAGCTGGGAGGCGGCATTGCGGTTGCTTTCGTTGCCACCATCTACGGCGTGGGTGCGGCCAACCTGTTCTTTTTGCCCATTGCCAACAAGCTGAAATCCATCATCGCCAAAGAAATGGTCAAGCGCGAAATGGTGGTGGAGGGGCTGATTGCGATTGCCAACGGTGAAAACCCGCGGCTGATCGAAATTAAATTGCGTGGCTATATTGCCTGATTCCATGAGACCGGAGTGAGGAATTGGCCCGCCGCCAAAAACACGAAGAACACGAAAACCACGAGCGCTGGCTGGTTTCGTACGCCGACTTCATTACCCTGTTGTTTGCGTTCTTTGTGGTGATGTACGCGATTTCTTCCGTGAATGAAGGCAAGTACCGTGTGATGTCGGACTCCATTATCGACGCCTTCAAGAACTCTCCGTCCAGTAAAGTCATTTATGTTCCGGCGCCTGATCCCCAGACCTCTTCGTCCAGCAAGATTCAGGTGCAGCCGATTCCCGTCAGCATACAACCCACCGCTGCCGAAGCGGAGCAGCAGAAGGAGAAGGAACAGCGGCGCCAGAACATGAAATCCGTGGCCGGGAACCTGCTGAACGTGATGGATCCGCTGGTCAAGGGTGGGCAGGTCAAGGTGACGGAAAGCAACCGTGGCATTTCCATCGAGATCAACGCCAGTCTGCTGTTTGCCCCGGCACAGGCCGTGCTGAACAAAGACTCCATCAACGTGCTGACGGCTGTCGGCAAGGTGCTGGCCAATGATACGCATCAGGTGCAAATCGAGGGGCATACCGACAACCTGCCGATTGCGTCCCCTGTCTTTCCTTCAAACTGGGAGCTGTCCAGCGCGCGTGCCAGCAGCGTCACCCGGTTGTTTGTCGAAAACGGCGTTGCGCCGCAGCGCATCGTGGTCATTGGCTATGCCGACAATCGCCCGGTGGACACCAACGATACGCCGGATGGCCGTGCCCGCAATCGGCGCGTGACGGTGATGATCCTTGCGGAAAACGAGGGTAAGAAAACCGATGTGGCGCTTGATCCGGATATCAGGCCTGCGCCGGCAACGCATTGACCTGAGGCTGGATGCCAACCGGTTTCATGAATGGCTCTGCGCGTAGTGAGGAGCTTGCTCTAGCCCTTGCCCAGGGAGCGTTGCGAGGCTGGGTAGGTCGTGCGCGGCTGGCCGTCTGCACCATAGACGGCTGACTGGTTGGCCGCGCTGACCAGTGTGTTCAGCGCCTGCTGATTGTTCTGAAGTTGGGATTCGATCAACTTGCCATTGGTCTGATTGAGTTGTTGTGCCGCGCTTGCCGATTCGATCAAGGCATGCCAGACGGCTGCCGTATCACGCGACTGGCTTGCCAGCCACGCTTCCACATGGACACGATCGTTCTGGATTCCCAGATGTTCCAGCGCGTTTACGCGAGCCTGTGCCAGGCGGTTCAGCTGTTCTGCCTGTTTGAGTTTTTCCGTTGAAATGGCGATGAGCTGGTCGACGTCGGCATTCACCAGCGCCGCCTGCTCTTGCTGCAGGATTTCGATGAAGCGGCGTAGTGCCGCCAATTCACTTTGAAGCGCGGACAGCACTATTTGTTCTGTTGTGCGAGCAGTTCACGGGTGGAGGCGATCAGCTTGTCGGCGATGACCTCCGGGTTGATTGTGAATTTGCCTTCACTGATCGCCTGCTTGATGGCTTCCACTTTCGCAGCATCAAAGCCGCTGGCTTCGCTGATGCCGGCTTCGAGCGCCTGAATCTGTGCGGAAGTGGAGGATAGCGTGACGTTGTCCTGCGACTGGCTGCGCCCCGCTTGTGGCGCAGGCTTGGCGCTACGCGCTGTGGGTGCCGTGTTGCCAGTCAGTGCTGCGGTTCTGTTGGAGCCATCAATCTTCATGGTGAAACCTCAATATTCTTGCTTTAAGCTTAACATGCTATCGGCAGGTTCGCGCGAAACTTTAGCTCAATGTTCCCCCGCGCGCCAGTTGCCGTCGCCAGCGAGGCAGGCCTTCTCGCGACGGTCTTCGTTGATGTTCTGGCCATTGACGCGCAAACGGTATTCGCGGCATTTCATGCCATTGGAGGTGTAGTCGCTGAGCGGTGTCAGGTGGTAACCCAGACCGCTTGCGCCTTGCCATGCCACGGTCTGGTTGTTGGGCGCGAGTTCCAGCGCGTGCCCGATGCAGCCGCGATCGCTGTCGTCCATCTCCTTGCCGATGCGGTTGCCGATGACGGCACCCAGCACGGATCCCAGAATGATGGCAACAGTCTTGCCGTCGCCCTTGCCTACGGTGGAGCCGACCGCTCCGCCTACCGCGCCACCCAGAACGGTGCCGATGGCCTCGCGGTTGCAATTGCCTTGAATCACGCCGTAATCGTTATCCCACTGCTTGCCTGAATAGCCCATGTAGTAAGGGTCATGTTTCTTGCGCCAGCCGTGTGCGGGTGCCCAGGAAGGAGGGTCTGCGTAAGCGACAGGAGCGAGCGGCACGTTGAGCGCCAACGCAATGGAGACTAGGGAAGCGTTCTTGAAAAAGGCGTTCATGTCGGAACCTTTTATGGGTGGCATTGCCACAGGTGGATGAATTATAAATCAACGTAATCAGTTTCTGTGGGTTGACCGGAGCGGCGGATGGAATCGAGTGCTGATCGATCTTTAGAGGTGGCGACACTGGCCGGTGGCTGTTTCTGGTGCACGGAGGCACCGTTGCAGCACTTGGCCGGGGTGCAGGCCGTGATTTCCGGTTACATGGGCGGCCATGTGCCGAACCCGGACTACAAAGGGGTGTGCAGGGGTGATACGGGGCATGCCGAGGTGGTCCAGGTACATTTTGATCCGGCGCGGATTTCCTATCACGATTTGCTGGAAATCTTTTTTGCGCTGCATGATCCGACCACCCTGAACCGGCAAGGTAATGACACCGGCACCCAATATCGTTCCGCAGTGTTTTATCACTCAGAAGCGCAACGCCTGGACGCCGGGCAGGTGATTGCGAAATTCACGGCGGAGCAGGTCTGGCCTGATCCTATCGTGACCGAGGTCGTGCCGGCGACAACTTTTTACCCGGCTGAGGATTACCACCAGCGCTATTTCGAGCGCAATCCGTTCCAGCCTTATTGCATGGCCGTGGTGGCTCCCAAGCTGGCCAAGCTTCGCGCCAAATTTTCAGGCAGGCTCAAGAACGCCGGCTGAGCCACTGGCGCCGCCAGAAAATCAGCCCCATGATGATGGCGATGGTCGCCATCATGCCCATGGCTATCCAGAAACCATCGGGGTTCTGCAACAGGGGCATGACCCTGAAGTTCATGCCGAAGATTCCGGCGATGAGCGTGGCAGGCATGAACAGCATGGCGACTACGGTGAGCGCGCGCACTTCCATGTTGACGCGATTACTGATGGTGGAAAGATAGATATCCAGCATGCCTGCGAGCAGGTCGCGTAGCGATTCCAGCGACTCGATGAAATGCACGGTGTGGTCATAGACGTCGCGCAGGTAGAGCAGGGTGCCGTGGTGGAAAAAACTGCCTTCGTTGCGGATCAGCGCATTGAGGACTTCGCGTAGCGGCCAGACGGCACGGCGCAGCTCCATGGTTTCGTGCTTGAGCTTGTAGATGCCTTGCAGCACGCCGGCATTGGGTTTGCGCAGCAGTTCTTCTTCCAGTGCTTCGCAATCGTCGCCGATCTGTTCCAGCACCACGAAATAACGGTCGACGATCATGTCCAGCAGCCCGTAGGCCAGGTAGTCGGCCCCGGACTTGCGCAGGTTGCCTTTGTTGGCCCGCAGGCGTTCGCGTATGGGTTCGAACGAGCCGGTCGGGCGTTCCTGGAATGTCAGTACGAAGTTATGGCCAAGGATCAGGCTGATCTGCTCGGTGCTGATCTCCATGGAGTGCTTGTCGTAATGGAAAAATCGCGTGACGAAGAACAGGTAACCGTCGTAGCTGTCAAGCTTGGGGCGCTGTTCAGTGTTGAGGATGTCTTCCAGTACCAGTGGGTGGAGGTTGAATGCGCGGCCGATTTCCGTCATCAGGGCTGTGTCGTGCAGGCCGTGGACGTTGAGCCACAGCGTTTCGGTGTCTGCTGTCTCCAACTTCAGGCCGGACAGGCTCGTTTCGCTCTGCTCCTGGAGAGTGTCAGCATCGTAGCGGAATAGCGAGAGCATCGGCTGCTTGACCCTGGCTTCGCCGACATGGACTAGCGTGCCGGGCGGCAGGCCGATTTTCTTTGAGCGGGAGCGATGGCGTTTTTTCATGTGGTTACCAGTGTACCGGTGCGTGGTGTTGCTGATTCTGGGCATGGTAGCAGAATCGTTTCATGGCATGCTGCGCGACCGCAGTCCTGCGAGAAACTCTTGCACCATCTCGCCCAGTCCATGCCCCGAGGCTTCGGCAAAGTCGTAGTGCACCCGGATGACATTCGGCATGCCCAGCAGGGTGCCGAGATCGATGGGAGTGGCGACAAGGATGACGTCGGCGCTGGCATTTTCCAGCGTGGCTTTCAGGGCCGCCAGTTGTGCATGGCTGTAGCCGAGCGCCGGCAATACCGGGCCGATGTGCGGATATGCCGCATAGGCGCCAGCGATTTCGGGCGCGGCATAAGGGCGCGGGTCGACGGGGATCGCACCGGCCTGCTTTGCCGCGACATAGCCGGCGCCATAGGGCATGCCGCCATGGGTGAGGGTCGGACCGTCTTCCACGATGACGACATGCTTGCCGCGCAGGTCAGGGTTGCCTTCGATGCGTAGCGGCGAGGTGGCCCGTGTCAATGCCGCAGAGGGGTTGACGCGGCGTACGTCGGCTTCAAGTTGCTGCAGTGTTTCGGTCGAAGCGTTGTCGGACTTGGCGACGACGACGATGTTGGCCATGCGCAGCACGGTTTCGCCGGGGTGGTAGGTGGTTTCATGGCCCGGGCGCAAGGCATCGACCAGCACGAGATGGAGGCTGGGTCGAAAAAAAGGAAAGTCGTTGTTGCCGCCATCCCACAGGATAATGTCGGCTTCTTGCTCGGCGAGCGCCAGGATGCGGGCGTAATCGACACCGGCGAAGACGATGTTGCCGGCAGCCAGGTGCGGCTCGTACTCTTCGCGCTCTTCGATGGTGCAGTCGGCCGTCGTGAGGTCTTCCAGCGTAGCGAAGCGTTGCACGGCTTCGCGCTCCAATACGCCATATGGCATGGGATGGCGCACCACGGCGACACGCAGGCCGTGATGGCGCAGCAGGCCGGAGAGCCAGCGCGTGGTCTGCGACTTGCCGCAGCCGGTGCGCACGGCAGAGATGGCAATCACCGGGACGCTGGATTGCAGCATGGTGCGGTTCGGGCCGAGCAGCACGAAATCGGCCCCGATTGCCAGGGCGCGCGAGGCACGGTGCATGACTTCGACGTGCGGCAGGTCACTGTAGGCGAATACGACCTGATCGAGGTCGCGCTCGCGGCACAGGGTTTCCAGGGCGCTTTCTTCGACGATGGGGATGCCTTGTGGGTAATGGGCACCTGCCAGCGATGGCGGATAGCGGCGACTGGCGATGCCGGCGATCTGGGCCGCGGTGAAGGCAATGATTTCGACCGATGGGTCGTCGCGATACACGACGTTGAAATTGTGAAAATCGCGCCCGGCGGCGCCCATGATGACGATACGGGTGCGTTGCATGTGTTTATTCCGTTCTCAATGCTTCGATCGGATCCAGCCGTGCCGCGTGGCGCGCCGGCAATACGCCCGCCAGCAGGCCGATGCTGGCCGCCATGATTTCAGCCCCCAGCGCGTAATTCCAGGGGGTATGCACCGGCAGGTCGGGCAGCGCCAGGCGCAGCATCTGGGCTGTGCCGGCACCCAATATCAGCCCCATGAGGCCACCCAGCGCCGCCAGCAATACCGATTCGCCAAGAAATAGCCCAAGTACCGTTCTGCGTCGTGCCCCCATGGCGACCAGCAGGCCGATTTCATGGGTGCGTTCGGTTACCGCGATGGTCATGATGGTGACGATGCCTACCCCGCCCACCACCAGCGAAATGCCGCCCAGCGCACCCACCGCCATGGTCAGGATGTCGAGGATGTTGGAGAGGGTTTTCAGCATGTCTTCCTGCGTGATGATGGTGAAGTCCTCACGCCCGTGGCGCAGCTTGAGCCGCTCCTTGATCGCGGCGGCCACCTTGGACGAAGGTACCCCTTCGGCGTATGTCACGTGGATCTCCATCAAGCCTTCACGATTGTAAACTTCAAGCGCGCGCTCGGCGGGGATGAACGCGGTGTCGTCCAGGTCGATGCCGAGGAACTGTCCCTTCGGTGCCAGCACGCCGATCACGCGGAAGTGCAGGCCGCCGATGCGCACCCGCGCGCCGAGGGGATTCTCGCTACCGAACAGTTCATTGCGCAGCTTGCTGCCCAGCACGACGAAGGCGCGCGAGCTGCCAGTCGTTTCGCGCGGCAGGAAGCTGCCGATGCGTACCGTCGAACTGAATACCTGTTTGAAATCGGCGTCCACACCATAGACCGTGGTGCGGCGCAGCCGGCCGTTGCCTTCGACTTCTGAGTTACCCCAGACCGTAGGCGTGGAGCCGGTCACGTGCGGGATTTGCTTGAGTGCGGCGGCGTCTTCCATTGTCAGCAGGCGTGCCGTGGTCGGGATGCCTGAAGGCGGTTGTCCGCCGGTCTTGACCTTGCCGGGGGAAATGCCGATGACGTTGGTGCCGAACTGGGTGAATTCTTTCAGCACGTAGCGGTGCACGCCTTCGCCGATGGAGGTGAGCAGGATCACCGCTGCGATGCCCACCGCAATGCCCAGCAGCGTGAGGAAACTGCGCAACCGGTAAGAAGTAATGGCTTGCAGGGCGTAGCGGGCGGAGTCGGCAAGGATCATGAGCGCTTGCCTTGAGCAATTGTGATCAGTGGCGAGGCTTGCCACGATTTCAGTCGGCGGGACATGCGCTCGACATGGCCGCCACGCCAGTAGTATTTGTCGCAGGTAGGGCAAATGCAGAGATGTTCGGTGTGAGGAGGGAAGCCGAACGGCTTGTCGATCTCAATCAGCGGGGTATTGCACAGCAGGCAGCGGCTGAAGGGGCGGTACAGCCAATCGATGTTGAGGATGTGGGTCAACTCGCCCGCGCATTCATCAATGCAGTTGCCGTTCAGCAGTACCACGACACGCGGCGCCCCGCGAATCTCCAGCAGAGTGCGGTCGCGCGTCAGCAGCAGGCGGCGCTCCATGGCGGCGCGTTCCACCAGGCGCCGGTCTGCTGTGCCATCAGGCTCCATTTTCACATCGTAGCCGGCGGCGCGCAGCCATCGCGCCAGCCCTTTCAGCATCTCATCGCACAGCAACCTGGGCGGCTGTTGCAGGAGAAGATCGGCGTCAAACGGGGGGTGCACGATATTCACCTTCTCGACAACGCTTGTACTGCATCCAGCCGTGCCGCCCGCCGCGCAGGCATCACGCCGAAAATCAGCCCGGCGGCCAGCGCGGTGCCCAGGCCGGCCAAGACGGCCCAGTTGGGCGGATAGGCGGGAAAGGCGGGATAGAAATGCCGGAGGATGGCCGCGCCCAAGTGCCCGAGGGCAATGCCGGCGAAGGCGCCAAGCAGGGAGAGCAAACCGGCTTCGAGCAGGAACGTGTTGCGGATGGTGGCGGCCGTTGCCCCCAGCGCCTTGAGCAGGCCGATTTCCGCGGTTCTTTGCGTCACGGAAACCAGCATGACGTTCATCACCAGAATGCCGGCCACGGCGAGGCTGACGGCGGCGATACCGGCCACGCCCAGGGTCAGCACGCTCAGGATCTTGTCGAAAGTCTGCAGCACGGCATCCTGTGTGATGACGGTCACGTCTTCTTCGCCTTCGTGGCGCTGCGTGATCAGTTTAAGTACGCGCGCTTTCACGTCGCCGATCTGTTCGCGGCTGTGCGCCTCGATGAGGATACGGAACAGGGTATTGGTGTTGAACATGGCCTGTGCGGTGGCCACCGGGATAATCAGCAGTTCGTCGGTGGTCATCCCCATGCCTTGGCCCCCCTCGGTCAGCACGCCGACCACGCGCAGGCGTCGGCCGCCGATGCGCACGGTCTTGCCCAGCGGGTTTTCGGTGCCGAACAGCTCTTCGCGGATCAGCGCGCCCAACACCACTTCTGCCGAACCGTGCCCCAGATCGTCGCGGGTTAAAAACCGCCCGAGTGCCAGCTTGAGGTGGCGTACCTTGATGAAGTCGGCATTGGTGCCGACCAGCATGGATTCGCGCAGCTTGCCGCCGGCATTGATCTCGGTGGTGCCGATGACGATCGGCGTGACCTTCTCCACGCCGGGGATGCGCAACAGGGCGGCCGCGTCTTCCACGGTGAGGTCGCGCGGAGTGCTGGTGATGAGGTTGGCGGGGTTGAAGCCGCGGGTTTCCGAGCGGCCCGGCAGGACGATCACCAGGTTGCTGCCGATGGCGGAAAACTCCCCCACCACATAGCGGCGCGCGCCGTCGCCGAGCGCGGTCAGCACCACCACTGCCGCTACGCCGATCGCCATGGAAAGCATGAGCAGACCCGTGCGTAGCGGCGTGCCGGAAGCGGCATCACGGGCATAGCGCAGGGAATCGGATAATCGCATGGCTAACCCTTGCCGCTATCGCGGGCGATGGCGCCGTCTTCCATCACCAGCTGGCGTCGTGCGCGAGCGCCCAGCGTCTGGTCGTGGGTGACGACAATCAGGGTGACGCCCTGTGCGTTGAGGCCTTCCAGTAGGGTGACGACATCCTCGCCGGTGGCCCGGTCGAGATTGCCGGTGGGTTCGTCGGCCAGAATCACGGCCGGGTGCATGACCGTGGCACGGGCGATGGCCACGCGCTGGCGCTGTCCGCCGGATAGCTGCTCCGGCCGATGGTGGGCACGGTCGGTCAGGCCGTAGTCTTTAAGTGCCTGGGATACGCGTTTGGTGCGTTCGGCGGGGACGATGCCGGCCAGCATCAGTGGCAGCTCGACGTTGGCGGCGGCGGTGAGGCGCGGCACCAGATGGAAGCTCTGGAACACGAAACCGATGCGCTCGCTGCGTACCCTGGCCTGTTCATCCGGCGTCAGGGTAGTGACATCGCGGTCTTCGAGGTGGTAAGTGCCGGCATCGGGGCGATCCAGCAACCCCAGCAGGTTGAGCAGCGTGGATTTGCCTGAGCCCGAAGGCCCCATGACGGCGACATACTCGCCAGGCGTGATGCTGAGGTTGATGCTGCGCAGGGCGTGGACTTCGCTGTCGCCCAGCAGGAAGGTGCGTTCGATGCCGGAAAGTTCGATCAGAGACACGGGTTATTTACCCGCTGCTCTGGTTTCCGGTGTGACCAGCGCCCCCGCCTTGACGCCTTCGCGTTCCAGCGACACCACGATGCGGTCGCCTGGCTGCAGGCCATCCAGTACCTCGGTGTATTCCCAGTTGGCGATGCCGGTCTTGATCGTGCGTTCTTCCAGTTTTCCGGTTTCCGGTTGGTAGCGCAGCACCTTGCCGCCTTCCAGCAACGCCGAGGTTGGCACGCGTAGCACGTTGTCGCGGTTGTCGAGCACAATTTCCAAGTCCGCGCTGTAGCCGACCAGCATTTTCTGGATGTCCTCGGGGTGATCGAAATTAGCCTCGACATCGACGGTGCGTGCCTGTTTTTCGACCGCTATCACGTAAGGCGCGACGCGTCGCACACGGGCCGGGAATACTTGGCCGGGGAAAGCATCCAGCGTGATGCGGGCATTCTGGCCGACCCGCATCTTGGGCGCATCGACTTCATCCATGGGGGCTTTCACGTACAGGCAGGTCGGATCGATCAGGTCGATCGCCGGGGGGGTGGGGATACCGGGCGGGGAAGGGGTGGTGTACTCGCCAAGCTCACCGACGACTTCGGCCACGATGCCGTCGAACGGTGCGATCAACACGGTGCGGTGTTGCTCGACGCGACTCAGGGTGACCTGCGCGCCAGCCTGCCTGACCTCGGCTCTGGCCGTGGCGCAGGCAGCCTTGCGTGATTCCGCGTCGCTGCGGGCTTTGTCTTCCGCCCCTTCGGAGATGAAGCCGCGTGCCCGCAGGCGTGAGGTGCGATCGGCTTCGCGTGCTGCATTGTCGGCCAGGGCGCAGATTTCACCGACACGTTTGCCGGCGGTTTCCACCTGCTTTTCCGCCACTCCGCTCTGTGCCAGCTGGTCCTCGTTCCACAGGCGCATCAGTACCTGCCCTTTCTTGACATGGTCGCCTTCCTTCACGCCCAGATAGGCAATGCGGCCGCCCATGATGGGCGAGAGCTTGGTGCGCTGGCAGGCTTCCACCGTGCCGGCGCGGGTGTTGGCGATACTGGCTTCCACTTTGCCCCGGCCGACCTCCGTCAGGATCACGGCAAGCGGTTTGGGTCGTGTAAACCACCAGATGGCGCTGCCGACGGCGGCAAGCAGGACGAGAATGACCAGGAGGCGTTTCATCAATGGACACTATATCTGGTGGAATATGCGGTTAGCGTAATACACTGGCTGGTATCACTCAAGCGACATGGAAGTTCCTGTCATGGATACCCTGAGCCACGCCCTATGGGGTTACGGACTATTCGGCTACCGCCGTCATGCCTGGCTGGCAATATTGTTCGGCGCCTTGCCCGACCTGGTGTCGTTCGGTGCCTATCTGGTGCTGCGGTTGCTGGATGGTCACTATCAGCCTGGCCCACCTTCGATTTCGACGTTGCCGCACTGGCTGTTCATCTCCTACGACATCTGGCACAGCTTTGTGATTTGCTTGCCGGTGATTGGCATGGTGGCGCTGTTCCGGCGCGACATCGCCTTCGCCATGCTGGCTTGGCCGTTCCATATTGTGCTGGATTTCCCGTTCCACAGCCTGCGTTATTTTCCGACGCCTATTTTCTGGCCGTTTTCGGATTTCGTGGTCGATGGCATCCCTTGGGCGTCGCCGCAGGTGTGGTTGCCGAACGTGGCCGGATTGATCATTCTGCTGAGCTACCGGCACCGGCAGAAGAAGTGGGAAGGCTCTTAATCAAGAGTACTAGCATTGGATATCAACAGTTTTTGCTAAGTAAGGAATAGGCCTATGGAACACTTGATTGAGGTTGGTCACCACAATCTGACTAAGATTCACTTTGGGCCGAATAGGTTTTGGGAAACTGGATTTAGAAGTACCGATAGACGCTCGCATATTGATGCTTTATGGCGGCGGATCCATAATAAAATAACGGAATATACAAACAAATCAGCAATGTGCTGGCAGGGCGAAAAATAGTTGAGTTTGGTGGCGCCCCACTCGGTGGGGCGCTTCTGTAGAGTTTATTGCGGCATTATGGAGATATAGCATGGAAAAAAAATTTGATGACGAAACCCTTGTGAGAATCATTGACGCGTCCGTCATCTACATCTGCGCCTGTCCTGCTCAAGTTGCACGTGCAATTCTCGATATGCGCAAGTTATATTTGTATCAACAGGATTGCCTTAGCAACAATCCCGTTAATGATGAAGTGCACAAGTTAATCGCTGAAACTTTGCGAAAGAATCATGCCGCGATGGAAGAAACCTTGGACCAGATTCTTACAATTGAAAATTGGGATCGTGAAACCATGGCCATGCCGGAGGGTTTGCGAGAATATAGAGATAAAACCATCATTGGAAATTAGGTTGTAATGGCTTGAACCTGTCTCAGTGGTCAGCAGTTAACTTATGGGATTTTCTTGACGGTTATCTCAGCATCCTGATCAGTCATCTGAGGAAAGCGATTGGCGAGTTTGGTAATGAGTTCTGCGCGTGTCATGAATGATTAGAAAATGGAAAGTCTAATTGTCGCTAGAGTAGTACATGTGCTGGGCGTCGTGCTATGGATCGGTGGCGTCGCTATGGTGACCACGGTACTTTTACCTGCAGTGCGGGATTTTACTAAGCCGGAAGATCGCATTCTCTTCTTCGAGAAAATCGAGGGCAGATTTGCCCGGCAGGCACGACTCACAACGCTCATTACGGGTCTGTCTGGCTTTTACATGCTCCACGTACTGGATGCATGGAACCGTTACACCCAGCCGTCGTATTGGTGGGTGCACGCCATGACGATCACTTGGATGATATTTACCGTCATGCTGTTCGTGCTTGAGCCCACAGTAATGAAACGGAAGTTGCTGGAACGTGCTCATGTCAATCCGGAATCAACATTTGCATTCATTACTCGAATGCACATTGCTTTACTGGCGCTGAGTCTGGTCACTGTAGCCGGTGCGGTGGCAGGCAGTCATGGCTGGATTTTCTAACCACTCTGGCGGGCTACCCCCGAGGCATGAGTACCAAGCGCTCGTTAATTCATACGTGACTGCAAAGCGGTCACGACCATCAGGCTGGCTTAATCCCCTCTTGGCTAACGCCTAAAAAGGGGAATGCGCCGTTTTTGTTCAAAGTGAAATTCACAAGCCAAATTAAAAGTATCGGGTTTTTACAACGCTTGGCCGAGACCCTTTATCGTTGGTATGCCCTGCTCTCGACAGTAGTTTCCCCAGCCCTCCATATCCGTCCAGCCGCTGACAAAGACGAAATCCAGTCCAGCCCCCGTGGCGGCTTGGTGATCGTAGCGGCTATCGCCGAAAAACAGGCCGGGCTGGGTCAGGTTGCCGCTTTTCTTTTCGCGCTGCAGGATATCGTCCTTGTTGCTCGGGCTGCCGAAAATGCCGCCATCGAAGAACTCGGCAATGCCACGCTGTGCGAACACGTTGCGCAGTTCTTTTTCATCGGCGCCGGAAACCAGTATCCACCTGGCATGCGGAGTCGCCTGGCGCAATGATTCCAGCCCCGGTGCGATGTCGCATTGCAGCAGGCCGATGGTGGCCTCGGTGGTGAAGGCATGCAGCAGCGCTTGCATCGCCTGTTCAGTCACCGGGACGCCAACCATGTCGCGCAGCAGAATTTCAAACTTCACGTAGCGTGACACCCCCCCGTGCAGGATGTGGTAGGCCTCCAGCGCTTCTGCATGCTGCTTGCCATATGGCAATGCCGCGTTGTAGAAGGCGCGTGCCCGCACCTTGTTGGAATCGAGAATGACACCGTCGCAGTCGAATACCAGTGTGCTGTAGGCGTTCAGGTTCACAGGGTTCTTCATGGCCATGATGGGCGTTAATGATGACACAGGTAGGCTAAATTATCGCGGATCGGCTTGTAAAGTGGCACCGCCCGGCCTACGGTGGGCGAATATCGCTAAAGTAATCGCCCGCCTAACCGTTGACAATGTATAACCCAAGCCGACGTGGAAAGCAGAGAGTGGCCGAAGCGGAAGAAAATCAGGAGCCGGAAGCCGAGTCATCGCAGCCGCGGCCCAGCCGATGGGCTGGTTTTACGGCCTCCTTGCGTGGCACGGCAAGGTCTGTCGGTGGCTTTTTGCCGAAACTCGGGCTGTTTCTGTTCATGCTTGCATTGCCCCTCATGCTGGTGGCGTATCCGGCATATCTGCTTTCCGCACGTTTACTGGATTATTCTCGTGCCAGCACCATCGACGCCCGGCTGACCTCCATCGAGATCCGCACCGTGGAACTCGGCGAGGACCAGACTTCGCTGATCGAGGCCAGAAAGCACTATGACGTCGTTTTCGAGTTCAAGGGCGACAAAGGGCAGAGGTACGCGTCCGTGGCCGAGATGTCGTGGCCGGCGCCTGGCCTCAAAAGAAAACTGGAAGACGAGTACGCGGTCGGTGACGCCTACACGCTTTACCTGTTGCCTGACCATTCCGTCGAAATGGACGAAATAGTGGCCAGCGACTTGTTCTACCGGATGACTGGTTTGATGGGCCTTGCTTTCCTGGCATCGGCACTGTTTTTCATGCTCTGGAAGCGACTGGCGCGCCGCATGCCATCTGTCATGCCCAGGTTTCCCTCCGCCACCCAGAAAAGCATCATGGTCGGGCAACTGGTGACCCTGGTGATATCCGGCTTGCTGTCAGTGGTGGTTTCGATCAGTCCGCTGGCCATCGATTGTTGGCTGTTTGCCGCAGTGTATTGGGGGCTGGCGGCCTTCATCAGCTTGTCGCTACGGTTGCTGGTGTTCGCAGATGCTGCGCCGCAACCTGAACCGGAAGAGCCGAAAAAGGCGGCCCGGCCGCGGTGATCTGCCACCGCTGCCTTGCTGTCCCGGCTATTATTTTTGCCAGCTATCCTTCAGCGTTACCGCTCGGTTGAACACCGGCTTGCCGGGTTGCGTGTCCTTGCGGTCGGCGACGAAATAGCCATGGCGCTCGAACTGGAACTTGGTGTCGGGCGCGGCATTGGCCAACTCCGGCTCCACCCAGGCGGTGATGACTTTCTTGCTGTCCGGGTTGAGACTGTCGATGAAATTGCGTCCGCCGGCATCCGGATGGGCTTCGGTAAATAGCCGGTCGTACATGCGTACTTCGGCCGGCACGCCTTCGCTGGCCGAGACCCAGGTGATCACGCCCTTCACCTTCACGCTATCGGCACCCGGCGTGCCGCTCTTGGTGTCGGGCACGATCTCCGCCAGCACTGCCGTCACGTTGCCTGCGGCATCCTTCTCGCAGCCGGTGCAGTGGATGACGTAGCCATACTTGAGGCGCGACATGTTGCCTGGGAACAGGCGGTGGTAGCCCTTGGGCGGCGCTTCCATGAAGTCTTCGCGCTCGATGTAAAGCTCGGGCGTGAGATTGAAGCTGCGGCGCCCCATTTCTTCGTGGTGGGGGTGAACCGGTGCGGAGCAGGGTTCCGCCTGGGCGGCGCCGAATACGGCTGCCCAGTTGGTGAGCTTGAGCTTGACCGGGTCGAGCACAGCCATGGCGCGGGCGGCCTTGCTGTCGAGATCGTCGCGCAACGCGCCTTCCAGCGTCGAATAGTCGATCCACGAATCGGCCTTGGAAACGCCGATGCGCTCGGCGAACAGCTGGATCGCTTCCGGCGTGTAGCCGCGGCGGCGCAGGCCGACGATGGTCGGCATGCGCGGGTCGTCCCAGCCTTCGACGAAGTTTTCAGTGACCAGTTGCATCAGCTTGCGCTTGCTGGTGATGACGTAAGTCAGGTTGAGGCGCGCGAATTCGTACTGTTTCGGTAGCGGATGCGCCAGCAGGCCGGCTTCGGCCAAGCGATCCAGCACCCAGTCGTAGAACGGGCGCTGGTCTTCGAATTCCAGCGTGCAGATGGAGTGGGTGATGTTCTCCAGCGCGTCCTCGATCGGGTGGGCAAAGGTGTACATCGGGTAGATGCACCACTTGTCGCCGGTGTTGTGGTGGGTGGCGCGCTTGATACGGTAAATGGCCGGGTCGCGCAGGTTGATGTTGGGCGAAGCCATGTCGATCTTCGCGCGCAGGATCATGGCGCCGTCGGCGTGCCTGCCGTCACGCATTTCGCGGAACAGCGCGAGGTTTTCTGCGGCGCTGCGATTGCGCCACGGCGAATCCTTGCCGGCCTCGGTGAGGGTGCCGCGGTTGGCGCGCATTTCGTCGGCCGTTTGCTGGTCGACATAGGCGTGGCCGGTTTCAATCAGCGCCTCGGCGGCGCGATACATGAAGTCGAAATAGTTGCTGGCGAAATACAGGTTGGTGTCGCCAAAACCCTGCCACGAGAAGCCCAGCCACTGAACGGAATCGGTAATGGAGTCGACGTATTCCTGTTCTTCCTTCTCCGGGTTGGTGTCGTCGAAGCGCATATGGCAAACACCGCCGTAATCGCGTGCCAGCCCGAAATTCAGGCAGATGCTCTTGGCGTGCCCGATGTGCAGGTAGCCGTTCGGTTCTGGCGGGAAACGGGTGCGGATCTTCGCCGGGTCCGGTTCGCCGGCAGCCTGTTGTGCGGCATCGCCCGGGGCATGCGCCCAGTGGCGGTTGGCATAGGTGCCTTGCGCCAGATCGCGTTCGATGATTTGGCGCAGGAAGTTGGACGGGGCGGGATTTTTTTCTTCGGACATGGCAAATCGATGCTGGTTGATTAACCGCCATTTTACACCGTGCCGGGGCAGGTATAATTGAACCGATCATGAATTCGCTCACATTTCCTATCCTGCGCCTGCTCGCAGACGGCCAGTTCCAGTCCGGCGAAGCCATTGCGCGTCATTTCGGCGTGACCCGGGCGACGGTATGGAATGCCTTGCAGGACACAGAATCGCTCGGTGTGCGGCTGTTTTCGGTGCGCGGCAAGGGCTATCGCCTGCCGGAGCCGGTCAATTTTATCGAGGCCGGGCGCGTGCTGACGGTTCTTGGTGAACATGGCCCGAAATTTACGCTCGAAATCCATGATCAGCTCGCATCCACCAACACCCACCTGATGCAGCAGGCGGCAATCGGCGCGGCCCATGGGGTGTGCGTGGTGACCGAACTGCAGACGCAAGGGCGGGGGCGGCGTGGCCGGGTGTGGCAGGCCGGGCTGGGCAACAGCCTGACATTTTCCGTGCTGTGGCGTTTCGATTGTGGCGCCGGGGCATTGTCTGGCCTGAGCCTGGCAGTGGGGGTGGCGCTGATGCGCGCCCTGCAGGAGCTGGGCGTCGAAGGCGCCGGGCTGAAGTGGCCGAACGATGTGCTGCATGAAAACCGCAAGCTGGCCGGCATCCTGATCGAGCTGCAGGGTGACATGGACGGCCCCAGCGCTGCCGTGATCGGCATCGGCCTCAACCTGCGGCTGCCGGAGCCTTTGCGTAAGGCCATTGATCAGGCGGCGATTGATTTGCATAGCATCGCCCCGCAGACGGTCGATTCGTCGCATGGATTGGGCACGGTGTTGCGGCATCTGGCCGTCGTGCTGAATCAATTTGAGTCTGAAGGTTTCGAATCGCTTCGCAATGAATGGATGGCGCAGCATGCCTATGAGAACCACCCGGTGCGACTGCTGATGCCGGATGGTCGCGAGATCGAGGGTATCGCGGGGGGCATCGCCGCCGATGGTGCCTTGCTGGTCAACACTACCGAGGGTCTGCAGCGTTTTGCTGCGGGCGAAGTGAGCCTGCGGGGCATGGCGTGATCGTCGCCATCGATTCCGGCAACACCCGCACAAAATGGGGGGTGTTCGATGCCTCAGGCACGTTGTTGAGCCAGGGCGATGTCGAGAATGATCGCCTGGATAGCTTGTTGCCGGTTGCACAGGGATGGGCCGGCTGCCGCCGGGCTGTCGTGTCGAATGTGGCGGGAGCGGCCATTGCCGGGCAGCTGCAATCAATTTGCGCAAACCAGCAGCTGCCGTTATTGACCGTCACGTCTACGGCATCGGCCTGCGGGGTCACCAATGCATACGCCCGGCCCGGACAGCTGGGTTCCGACCGCTGGGCAGCACTGGTGGCAGCCTGGCACCGCTATGGCGGGCCGTGTGTGGTGGCCACGGCTGGCACGGCGTTGACGGTGGATGCCCTGTCATCGCGGGGCGAGTTTCTGGGTGGCCTGATCGTGCCGGGCTGGCGCATGATGCAGGCAGCGCTGGCTTCCGGGACAGCCGGGCTGGCCGTGACGGAAGGACATCTGCAGCATTTTCCGGTCAACACCGGCGATGCCATCTGTTCCGGTGCGTGGCTGGCCATGGCTGGGGCGGTGGAGATGATGCGCGATTCCCTGCAGGCCAAGGAAGGTTTTGCGCCGCGCTGCGTGCTGTCGGGTGGCGATGCCTCCGGATTGCAGGCGGCGCTATCCAGCTCTGCCGAGATCGCAGATAATCTGGTGCTACATGGACTGTGGCTGATCGAAAGAGAATACGAATGAAATGGTTCGTCTGGCTGTTGTTGCTCCTGAATCTGGTGCTCTTCGGCTATTTCAAGCTTAATGAATCGCATCCGGTCGGCATCGTGGCGGGCCATGAGGCCATTCAGGCGGATAAGATCAAGATTCTGACACCTGAAGAACTGGCAACGGTGCCGAAGAAGGCGGAGGCAACCCCGGTCGCGGCCCCATCGCCAGCGCCAACGCCGCAGCCGGTACCGTTGCAAACGGCGTGTTACGAGTGGGGCAGCTTTCTGGCTGGCAGTATTCCCCGCGCAAAAAATATCCTGGAGAAACTCTCCGTCCAGTCGGAGCTCAAGCAGACGGCTTCGCAGGAGGCTTCGCGCTACTGGATCTATATTCCCCCGCTGGCCAGCGCCGAGAAAGCACAGGCCAAGAATAACGAAGTGCGGGCGCTGGGCGTGGAAGAGAGCTTCGTGGTGCAGGAGCCGAAATGGCGCAATGCCATTTCGCTGGGCGTGTTCAAGGATGAGGCGCTGGCGACCAAGCTACTGGACGACCTGCATGCGCGTGGCGTGAGATCAGCCATCAAGGGGGTGCGCGGCCACGAAAACGGCCAATCCAGTTTTCTGATCAGGAACGTGGCCGATAACGTGGCGGATGAAATTATCCGGCTGCAGCCGGATTTTCCCGGCAGCGAGCTGAAAAAAGTGGCTTGTCCATAGGAGAAAACATGGGACTGCTCAGATCGGTAGTGAAAAAGGTGGTGGTGGCTGCGACCGTGGTGGTGGTCAAACGCGTTGCTGGCAAGGTGGTCAAGAAA
Organism: bacterium; assembly: GCA_027310505.1. Taxonomy (GTDB): domain Bacteria; phylum Pseudomonadota; class Gammaproteobacteria; order Burkholderiales; family Methylophilaceae; genus CAIJXJ01. Next base: position 2,328 of record DAIDAS010000437.1, on the reverse strand, counting down.
GTGGCGGAGCAAGCCTTCAGGCGGTCGGTGCCGCCCGCCAAGTAATCAGGGGAATAGCTTCCCCGGATTCAGGATGTTGTTCGGGTCGAACGCCTGTTTGACCGACTTCATCATTCTGATCGTGGTTTCGTCGATCTCGCGCGGGACGAACGGGCGCTTGGCCATGCCCACGCCATGCTCGCCCGACAGCGTGCCATCCAGCGACAGCACCAGCGAAAACACTTCATCCAGGCACGCTTCGGCGCGTTGCATTTCTTCGGAGTCATCCGGGTTGACCAGCAGGTTGACGTGGATGTTGCCGTTGCCGGCATGGCCGAAATTGACGTTGGCGACCTGGTAACGCGCCGCCAGTTGTTCGATGCCGCCCAGCAGTTCCGGCAGGCGTGAAACCGGCACGGCCACGTCTTCGTTGATTTTCTTTGGCGCCACGTCGCGCAGCAAAGGGGAGAGCGCCTTGCGCGCCGCCCACAGCGCCTTGGTATCGTTGGCTTCTTTTGCCTCGATCAGGCCGTCGACTTTACAGGCATTGAGCACGGCTTCCGTGGCCTCGGCCACTTCACTCTGCGAGCCATCCACCTCGATCATCAGCAGCGCGCGCATGTCGTCCGGCAGCATGCCAGGGTGGCGCCCTCGGATCAGGTTGAGTGCGTTGTTGTCGAGGAACTCCAGCGCGGAAGGGATGAACGGCTGCGCCATGATGGCGGCAATGGCGTGGGCGCAACTGGTGGTGTCGCGATATTGTGCGGTAATGCCGCCAGTGGTGCGCGGCAGCGGGGTCAGCTTCAGCGTGGCTTCGACGATCACGGCCAGCGTGCCTTCGGAGCCGACGATGAGACGTGTGAGGTCATACCCCACCACGCCCTTGGTGGTGTAGCAGCCGGTGCGGATCAGGTCGCCGGTGCCGGTGACCGCTTTCAGCCCCAGCACATGGTCGCGCGCCACGCCGTATTTGACCGCATGCGGCCCGGCGGCGCAGGTGGCAAGGTTGCCACCCACGCTGCAATACGGCGCGCTGGAAGGGTCGGGCGGCCAGAAAAATCCCTTGGGCTTCAATCCGTCCTGCAGCTCCTGGTTCAGCACACCTGGCTCGATGATCGCCATGCGGTTGTCCGGGTCGAGCGACAGGATACGGTTCATGCGCTCCAGCGACAATGCGATGCCGCCTTGCTCCGGTACGCTGCCGCCCGCCGTACCGGTGCCGCGTCCGCGCGGTACCAGCGGCACGTGGTACTCATGGCACAGCCGTACCACGGATTGCACTTCCTCGGCATTGAGCGGGAACACCACCGCCAGCGGCGGCCGGAAGTTGCGGGAATTGTCGTAGGCGTAAGCGTAGCAATCCACCGGATCGGTGAACAACCGATCCGGTGGGAATTGCGAGCTTAAGGCGGAGAGGATTTCGGGCGACATTAGTCCTGCTTTAATGCATTTTCGGTTTTTGAAGGGTTTGCCCGACAGTCCAGCACGCGCCAGATTTCAATAGTCTCGTCATTCAACTTATAGTAAATGGCGTAGGGAAAACGCTTGGAAAGTGTCCGGTAATAGCCAAAAAACTGCTGATGAACGCCAGCATATAGTAGAAGTGAGTCGATGTCAGAGAAGAGGGAATCCAGAAAATAAACGCCCAGGCCTTCCTGATTCTGCTCATAAAAACGTTGCCCAGATTCAATATCCTGAACCGCAAGACTCAGAATCCTGATTTTCATGCCTTGCCATTGCGCAGGTTCTGTTTGGCTATTTCCCAATCGACAAAATCAGCTTGTCCAGAGGCGATGGCTTTCTCGGCCGCCTTTAGTGCTTCGCCATGCCATGAAGGGGAGGCGAGTATGGCTTTGTCGTGAGCGAGATCATCCCACAGCGCTTCCATCATGCGGAGTTTTTCTGCTCGAGTAAGTCCCTCAATTGCTAGCATATACACCTCCATCTTTTTGCTAATCTAGCATAACCGGATCAGGTGGTTAGCGCTTTTTAGGAGGAAGCAAATCGGTAATCGTGCCTTCCGCCATTTCCGCTGCGAAGCACACGGTTTCCGACAGGGTCGGGTGCGCGTGGATGGTGAGGCCGATATCCTCGGCGTCTGCGCCCATCTCGATCGCCAGCACGGCTTCGGCCAGCAGTTCGCCGGCGTTGGGGCCGACGATGCCGGCACCAATAATGCGGCGCGTACCTTTTTCCATGATCAGCTTGGTGGTGCCTTCGGTGCGGGCGATGGACAGCGCGCGGCCGCTTGCCACCCACGGGAAGCTGGCTTTCTCGATCTCGATGCCACGGGCCTTGGCGTCTGTTTCGCTGACGCCGGCCCAGGCCACTTCCGGGTCGGTATAGGCG
>DAIDAS010000393.1 GCA_027310505.1 bacterium | reverse complement strand
CTCTAAGCCCGGCCTGTTTCAACAACCCGGCCACCTGTTCTGCCTGGTCGTAACCATGTTCCAGCAGCAGCCAGCCCCCTTGCCCAAGGTGGGTGGGCGCCTGTGCGACGATGATGCGAATGTCATCCAGCCCATCCGCTCCCGAAGCCAATGCGTCTGGTGGCTCGAAGCGCAGGTCGCCCTGCCGCAGGTGCGGGTCGGCTGCCGCAATGTAAGGCGGATTGCTGACGATGACGTCGAATATCTGGCCCCCCAGCGCGCTGAACCAGTTGCTTTGCAGCAATCGCAGGTTGCCTGTGCCCAAACGCTCGGCATTGCTGCGAGCTACGGCGAGTGCCGTGCCGGAACGGTCCACGGCGGTGACCGAAGCCAGTGGGCGATGCAGGGCGATAGCGATGGCGATGGCCCCGCTGCCGGTCCCCAGGTCAAGCACACTGCATGGTCGGTCTGACGGGATGCGCAGCAACGCGGCTTCGACCAGCGTTTCAGTGTCCGGGCGCGGAATCAGCACGTCCTCCGTGAGCTTGAGATCCAGCCCATAAAATTCGCGCTGCCCGAGAATGTAGGCGATGGGTTCGCCTTTCAGCCGGCGTTGCAGCAGCCCTTCGAACAATGATTGCTGCCCGGGTGTGAGCGCTTGGTCGTCGTGGGAGATCAGCCAGGCACGAGATACGCCGCCCAAGACGTGGCGCAACAGGATTCGCGCTTCGATGGCGGCTTCGTTGGCCGGCAGATTCAAGGTGGTTGCCAGCTGTTGTCTGGCCTGCACCAGCGCAGCCTGTAAAGCCACGGTTACAGCGATTCTTCCGACAGCGCCGCCAACTGCTCGGCCTGGTGTTCGGCGAGCAGCGCATTGATCAACTCATCCAGATCGCCATCCATGATGGCGTCGATCTTGTAGAGCGTCAGATTGATGCGGTGATCGGTGATGCGCCCCTGCGGGAAGTTGTAGGTGCGGATGCGCTCGCTGCGGTCGCCGCTGCCAACCAGGCTCTTGCGGGTCGCGGCCTCCTTGGCCTGCTGCTCACGCACCTGGACATCCTTGATGCGCGCCGCCAGAACCCTCATGGCCGAAGCCTTGTTGGAGTGCTGGGAGCGCCCGTCCTGGCATTCGGCGACGATACCGGTGGGCAGGTGGGTGATGCGCACTGCCGAATCGGTCTTGTTGATGTGCTGGCCGCCAGCTCCGCTGGCTCTGAAGGTATCGATGCGTAGGTCGGCCGGGTTGAGCTCAATATCGGCGATCTCGTCCACTTCCGGCATGATGGCAACAGTGCAGGCAGAAGTATGGATGCGTCCCTGTGTCTCGGTTTCCGGCACACGCTGCACACGGTGGCCGCCGGATTCGAATTTCAGTTTCGAGTACGCGCCGAAACCGTCGACCTTAGCGATGATTTCCCTGTAGCCGCCCAATTCGGACTCGCTGGCGGATACCACTTCCACTTTCCAGCGCTGGCGCTCGGCGTAGCGGCTGTACATGCGGAACAGGTCGCCGGCAAACAGCGCCGATTCGTCGCCGCCGGTACCAGCGCGGATTTCCAGGAAAATGCTGCGTTCGTCGTTGGGATCCTTGGGCAACAGCAGTTTCTGCAGTTCCAGTGCGGTGGTTTCCAGTTTCTCCTTGCCGGCTTTGATTTCTTCATCGGCGAAGTCGCGCATATCAGGATCGGCGGCCATTTCCTGCGCAGCTGCGATATCAGCTTCGATTTGTTTGTATGCAAGATACTGTTCGACGATAGGGCCGAGTTCGGCATGCTCACGCGACAGCTTGCGGTAGTTGTCCATGTCTGCGGTGGCGTTCGGGCTCGACAGCAGCAGGTTGAGTTCTTCCAGTCGCTCGCTCAAATGCGCGAGCTTTTTTTGTATGGTGGGTTTCATAGAATTTGATAAAGCTGGCGCATCAGTGATTCAAGCGCTTCGCGATCGTCGCCGGTGGTGGTGTTGAGGGCATGGCTGGGTGCATGCAGGAGTTTGTTGGTAAGCGTATTGCTGAGGTGTTCAAGGACGTGTTGCGGGTCTTCGCCGCGTGCCAGCATCTTGAGCGCCTTTTCCATTTCGTGGCGGCGCATGCGCTCGGCCTGGTCCCGTAATGCGCGAATCGTGGGCACGGCTTCACGCGTTTGCAGCCAGTGCATGAAGTTTTCGACGCGGATGTCGATGATGGTCTCGGCCTCGGCAGCAGCCTGCTGGCGATTGCCCAGACCTTCCTGCACGATCTGGGCGAGGTCGTCCACAGTGTAGAGAAATACGTCGTCCAGTTCGGCCACTTCGGTTTCCACGTCGCGCGGTACCGCGAGGTCGACCATGAACATGGGTTTGTGTCTGCGGGCCTTGATGGCACGCTCCACCATGCCCAGGCCAACAATGGGCAACTGGCTGGCGGTACAGGTGACGACAATGTCGAACTCGGCCAGTTGGTCCGGCAGCTCAGCCAGCATGATGGCCTTGCCGCCGAGCCTCGATGCCAGTGCCGCACCACGATCCAGCGTGCGGTTGGCAACGGTGATCGAGGCCGGTTTCTGCGCGGCGAAATGCTCGGCGCAGAGTTCGATCATTTCGCCGGCGCCGATGAACAGCACGTCGAGCGGCTTCAGGTCGCCGAAAATGCGCTGCGCCAGCTTGACCGAAGCGGCCGCCATGGAAACGGAGCTGGCGCCGATGTCGGTGGTGGTGCGTACTTCCTTGGCCACGGCAAAGGTTTTCTGGAACAGCTTGTGCAGCAACGTGCCGAGCGTGCCGGCGTTTTCTGCGACCTTCACCGCCTGTTTCATCTGGCCCAGAATTTGCGGCTCGCCCAGCACCATCGAATCCAGCCCGGAAGCGACGCGGAATGCGTGTTTCACGGCTTCATCGTTGGTGAGCGAGTAGGTGTAGGGCTGAATCGCCGTCGGTTGCAGGCGATGGTATTGCGCCAGCCAGTCCAATGCGGCCTGCGGCTCGTCGGTGTTGCAATACAGTTCAGTGCGGTTGCAGGTGGAGAGAATGGCGGCCTCTTTCACCGGCTGGTGGGCGATGAGATCGTGCAGGGCCTGCCCCAAGCTCTCGCTATGGAAGGCGACGTGCTCGCGGATGGAGAGGGGGGCGGTCGTGTGGTTAACACCAAGAGCAAACAGATGCATTTCGCAATTTTCCGTTATCGCGCAGGGTTAAGCAACAATTTCAGGCTGTTAGAGGCGAATGATTGCGGTTAAAATGCACTTTTTTGCGATTTACCGATGGAGTCATCATGAGCAAGCAATTCCGTATCGCCCCGAGCATTCTGTCTGCCGACTTTGCCAAGCTGGGCCAGGAAATCACCGATGTCATCGCCTCTGGCGCCGACATCATCCACTTCGACGTGATGGATAACCATTACGTGCCCAACCTGACCATCGGCCCGCTGGTATGCAGCGCGATCCGTCCGCTTACCGATGCCATCATCGACGTGCACCTGATGGTGAAGCCGGTCGACCGCATCATCCCGGATTTTGCCAAAGCTGGCGCCAACATCATTACTTTCCACCCGGAAGGCTCCGAGCATATCGACCGCTCCCTGGCGCTGATCAAGGATAACGGCTGCAAGGCTGGTCTGGTATTCAACCCGGCCACCCCGCTGGATTACCTCGATCACGTGATGGACAAGATCGACATGGTGCTGCTGATGTCGGTGAACCCCGGTTTCGGTGGTCAGAAGTTCATTCCGCAAGCGCTTGAAAAGCTCAAGCTGGCCCGCGCCAAGATCGATGCCTACACCGAAAAGACCGGCCGCGAGATCTGGCTGGAAATCGATGGTGGCGTGAATACTGCCAACATCGCTGAAATCGCCCGTGCCGGTGCCGATACCTTCGTGGCCGGTTCCGCGTTGTTTGGCGCACCCAAGGACACCGACCCGCATCGTTACGACACGATCGTCGCTGCGTTGCGTGCCGAGCTGGCCAAGGTCTAAGCCGTGCGACGCGCCTCTCTCCTGCTCGCGCTTCTGCTGCTTGCCGGTTGCGACAAGCTCACCGGTGCAGCCGACCAGAAGATCGCGGATGCCGAGGCGATCGGTTTCGCCTGCCGTGTTTCTGGCAAGACGCCGGAAACCTGCATGAAGGAGAACGAGGCGCAGAGCCCTTCTTATGTGCTGGATGGCTGGAAATCTGCTGACGAGGATATCAAGTCCGGTAAACTTGACCCTGCCATGAGCAATGTGGCTTCGCTCAAAAGCGATGACGCAGCGACCAAGCCTGCCGAGGGCGATGCCAAACCGGTCGATGACAAAAAAGACGGCGACACGGCTGGCGCCAAAAAAGGCGATAAGGCCGTCGAGCCTGCCAAGGACGGCAAGACCCAACCCGAGAAAGATGAAAAGCCAAAGGCTGATGCCAAGGCCAAGCATTAATCAAGTATGAATACAAATTTGAATTTCCCGCTGGCGGTGCGTGCCGTCATGATCGATCTCGACGGTACTTTGCTGAATACCGCACCTGATCTGGCCGAGGCTGCCAATCGCATGCTGGCGGAGATGCAGCGACCGCAGGTGCCGGTGGAAGTCATCATGACCTACATCGGCAATGGCGTGGATCGTCTGATCAAGCGCGTGCTGACCGGAGAAATGTACGCCGAGCCGGAGGCTGAACTCTTTGCCCGGGCCAAACCGATCTACGACCGGCATTATCTGGAAGGCGTGAGCCGGTACAGCCGGCCTTTCCCGGGCGTGGTGGAAGGCCTGGAGGCGTTGAAGCAGGCAGGCTATCACTTGGCCTGCATCACCAACAAGGCAGAAAAGTTCACCCTGCCGTTGCTGAAAGATACCGGCCTGTTCGGTTATTTCGAGCTGGTTCTTTCCGGCGATTCGTTGCCTAAGACCAAGCCGGATCCGTTGCCGCTGCTGCACGCCTGCGACAAATTCGGCGTCAAGCCGGAGCAGATGCTGCTGATCGGCGATTCGATGAACGATGCGCAAGCGGCCCGCGCTGCGGGTTGCCATATTTTTTGCGTGCCTTATGGCTATAATCACGGCGAGCCCGTGGATAAGCTGGATCTCGACCGCGTGGTGGAAAGTGTGTTCGAGGCAAGCAAACTGATACGGAAAGCATGATGTTGAAAACCTTCGATCTGTTACGAGCAAGTTGGCGATGGTGGTTCTGAACTGCTAGCGCCCGGCGCCGTGCAAAGCGCGCCGCTTATTCGACCAGATATGGAGATTTTCATGTTGCACAGCCTTACCGAACAAGAGTTCAGCCAGCTCGCCAGCCAGGGCTATAACCGCATTCCGCTGGTGGCCGAGATTTATGCCGATCTCGACACCCCGCTCTCGCTTTATCTCAAGCTCGCCAACAGACCCTATTCGTATTTACTGGAATCCGTGCAGGGCGGTGAGCGTTTCGGGCGCTACTCGTTTATCGGCTTGCCAGCCAGAACGCGCATCGTGGCCTATGGCCGCAAGGTGCAGGTGGAGCGCGATGGCGAGGTCATCGAGTCCGCGGAGGATACGAACCCCCTGGATTTCGTGCAGGCCTACCAAGCCCGATTCAACCCCGCGCCGCTGCATGGCCTGCCGCGCTATACCGGCGGTCTGGCCGGTTATTTCGGCTATGACACGGTGCGTTACATCGAGCGCCGCCTGGCGGGTGTGCAAAAGCCTGATGTCATTGGTACGCCCGACGTCCAGCTGTTGTTGACCGAAGAGCTGGCCGTGGTGGACAACCTGGCATCCAAGCTGACCTTTATCGTCTATGCCGACCCGGCGCAGCCGCAAGCTTATTTGGCTGCGCGCGAACGTTTGAATGCGCTGATTCGCAGCCTGGGCAAGCCGGCGCAGGTCCCTGCCGCCCCCACCATGCAGCCGGCTGTTGCGGTTTCTGAATTCGGTGAGGCGGGCTTCAAGGATGCCGTGGAGAAGGCCAAACGCTATATTTTCGACGGCGACATCATGCAGGTCGTACTGTCGCAACGCATGTCGCAGCCTTTTGCGGCCTCGCCGCTGTCGCTGTACCGTGCCCTGCGCAGCCTGAACCCTTCGCCGTACATGTTCTATTACGACATGGGCGACCACCATATCGTTGGCTTGTCGCCTGAAATTCTGGTGCGGCTGGAGGGCGAGATGGTGACCGCACGCCCCATTGCCGGAACCCGTCACAGGGGCAAGACGCGCGAGCAGGATATTGCACTGGCCGAAGAGCTGCTGGCCGACCCCAAGGAGCGCGCCGAGCACGTGCAGCTGATGGACCTCGGCCGCAATGATGTTGGACGCGTGGCAGAGACTGGCTCGGTCAAGGTGACCGACAACATGGTGATCGAGCGCTATTCGCACGTGATGCACATCGTGTCGAATGTGGAAGGCAAGCTGAAACCCGGCATGGACGCCATCGATGTGCTCAAGGCCACCTTCCCTGCAGGTACGGTGAGTGGCGCCCCCAAGGTGCGGGCGATGGAAATCATCGACGAACTGGAACCTTCCAAACGCGGTATCTACGCAGGTGCCGTAGGCTATCTGGGGTTCAACGGCGACATGGACGTGGCTATCGCCATCCGTACTGCCGTGATCAAGGACGGCACGCTCTACGTGCAAGCGGGGGCTGGCATCGTGGCTGATTCAGTGCCTGACAGCGAATGGATGGAAACGCAAAACAAGGCGCGTGCCGTGCTGCGTGCAGCAGAGCTGGCCCTTGCTGGGCTGGACGCCGACCATTAATCGATTGCATGACTGAAGCAATTCCCGCTGGATCAGGTCAAGGTTGACCGGAGTTGCACGTGCAGCCTCACCGGCGAGCCCGCTGGTGCTGCAATTCCTCAAGCGGCGGGGCTGCCGGTACTTCCACCGGATATCTGTTCAGCAAGTTGGCGCCTTTGGCAGAATTAGGGAGTCTGCTCGTTTAGGCCTTTCACTGGCAGCCGTTTCCGGCGAAAATAGCAACTAAATTCAATAGGCTTAATCAGAATGAAAAATCAAAACAGCTATACTTTCGAGGAGCTCCTTGCCTGCGGGCGGGGTGAAATGTTTGGCGCGGGAAACGCGCAACTGCCGTTGCCGCCGATGCTGATGTTCGACCGTATCGTGTCGATTACCAGCGATGGCGGAAAATACGGTAACGGCCAGATTATTGCTGAGCTGGATGTGAAGCCGGATCTGTGGTTCTTTGGCTGTCACTTCGAAGGCGACCCGGTGATGCCGGGCTGCCTGGGTCTCGATGCCATGTGGCAGCTGGTAGGATTTTTCCTCGGCTGGAGCGGCGGTCCTGGCCGTGGTCGCGCGCTGGGGGCTGGCGAAGTCAAGTTTACCGGACAGGTGTTGCCGACTGGCAAGCTGGTGCGTTACCACATCGATATCAAGCGCCTCATCATGCGCAAGCTGGTAATGGGTATCGCCGACGCACGCATGGAAGTGGATGGCCGCGAAATTTATGTGGCCAACGACTTGCGGGTCGGCCTGTTTACGCGTACGGATAATTTTTAGGAGGACACGCCATGCGTCGCGTCGTCGTCACCGGGATGGGCATCGTGTCCAGCCTCGGCAACAACAAATCCGAGGTGCTGGATAGCCTGCGCGAAGGGCGGTCCGGTATTACCTTTCAGCAGGAATATGCCGATCAGGGCCTGCGCTCGCAGGTGGCCGGTTCGGTCAAGTTGAATGTGCAGGAACTGATCGACCGCAAGCTCATGCGCTTCATGGCCAAGGGCCACGCATATGCCTGGATTGCCCTGCAGGAAGCCATCAATGATGCCAACCTGTCGCCCGAGCTGGTTTCCAATACCCGTACCGGTCTCATCGTTGGTGCGGGCGGCGCCTCTCACGAAAGCATCATGGAGGGCATCGACACGCTGCGCGAGAAAGGCGTACGTCGCGTCGGCCCTTACATGGTGACCAAGGCCATGGCCAGCGGTGTTTCCGCCTGCCTGGCCACCGGCGCACGGATCAAGGGCGTGAATTATTCCATCAGCTCTGCCTGCGCGACCAGTGCCCACTGCATTGGCAACGGCGTCGAGCAGATTCAGATGGGCAAGCAGGACATCGTATTCGCCGGCGGCGCCGAAGAAGAGCACTGGACGCTGTCGTTCATGTTCGATGCCATGGGCGCGCTGTCGAGCAAGTACAACGACACGCCGGACAAGGCCTCGCGCACCTATGATGCCAACCGTGACGGCTTCGTCATTTCCGGTGGCGGCGGCATTCTGGTGCTGGAAGAATACGAGCACGCCAAGGCGCGCGGCGCGAAGATCTATGCTGAAGTGGTCGGCTATGGTGCCACTTCCGATGGCTACGATATGGTTGCGCCGTCCGGCGAGGGTGCTGCGCGCTGCATGCGTATGGCGCTGCAGGATGTGGCGGGCCCTGTGGACTACATCAATACTCACGGTACCAGCACTCCCGTAGGCGACGTCAAGGAGCTGGAAGCGATCCGCGAAGTGTTCGCCGGCCAGACCCCGGCCATCGCATCCACCAAATCGCTGTCCGGTCATGCGCTGGGTGCGGCGGGCGTGAACGAAGCCGTGTATACCCTGCTGATGATGGAAAACAACTTCATCGCCGCCTCGGCCAACATCGAAACACTGGACCCGGCAGCCGAGGGCCTCAATGTCGTGCGTAGCCGCATCGATAACGCCAATATCCAGACTGCCGTCTCGAACAGTTTTGGGTTCGGCGGAACCAATGCCACCCTGACCTTCTCCAACCGTGGTTTGTAGGAACGATTATGCTGTTGATGCTGGATAACTACGATTCCTTTACCTACAACCTGGTGCAATACCTGGGTGAATTAGGTCAGGATGTGCGCGTGTTCCGCAACGATGAAATCACCGTGGAAGAGGTTGCCAAGCTCAACCCGGACCACATCGTGATTTCCCCGGGTCCTTGCACGCCGAACGAGGCGGGCATTTCCGTGCCGCTGATCCACGCCTTCGCCGGCAAGATCCCCATCCTTGGCGTCTGTCTGGGGCACCAGAGCATCGGCCAGGCCTTCGGCGGCAAGATCGTGCATGCCAAGCAGCTGATGCATGGCAAGACTTCGCCCGTGTTCCATCATGATGTCGGGGTGTTCAAGGGATTGCCCAACCCGTTCACCGCCACGCGCTACCATTCGCTGGTGATCGAGCGCGAAAGCTGCCCGGACTGCCTGGAAATTACGGCATGGACGGAAGACGGCGAAATCATGGGCGTGCGCCACAAGACGCTGCCGATCGAGGGCGTGCAGTTTCACCCGGAATCCATCCTCACCGAATACGGCCACGAACTGCTACGCAACTTTCTCGAACATACGCGCTGAGTGCGTCGGCGTTCGCTCACCGCTCACTGAAAGAAGCACATGACCATTACTGCACAGCAAGCGCTGCAGCGCACCATCGAGCATCGCGAGATCTTCTATGACGAGATGCTGTCGCTGATGCGACAAATCATGGCGGGTGAAATTTCCCCGGTCATGACAGCCGCCATTCTCACCGGCCTGCGTGTCAAAAAAGAAACCATCGGTGAAATCACGGCCGCGGCTACCGTCATGCGTGAGCTGGTGACCAAGGTTGATGTAGCGCCGCCGCACGACCACTTCGTCGACGTGGTCGGCACCGGCGGTGACGGCTCACACACCTTCAATATTTCCACCGCAACGATTTTCGTGATCGCCGCGGCGGGCGCACGCGTGGCCAAACACGGCAACCGCAGTGTTTCATCCAAATCCGGCAGTGCCGACGTGCTGGAGGCGCTGGGGGTCAACCTGATGCTGACACCTGAGCAGGTGGCTGAATGTATCGAAGCCACCGGCATCGGCTTCATGTTCGCCCCCAGCCACCACAGTGCGATGAAGAATGTCGCCGCAGTGAGGCGTGAGCTGGGTGTGCGTACCATTTTTAATATCCTTGGCCCGCTGACCAACCCGGCCGGTGCTCCCAATACCCTGATGGGTGTGTTCCACCCCGATTTGGTCGGTATCCAGGCGCGCGTGATGCAGCGTCTTGGCGCCAATCACGTGATGGTGGTGCATGGACTGGATGGCATGGATGAAATCAGCCTCGGCGCCACTACGCTGGTCGCCGAATTGAAAGATGGGGTCGTGAGCGAATACGAAATCCATCCTGAAGACTATGGCCTGGCCATGGCCAGCAGCCGCAATTTGCGCGTGGAAGATGCCGAGCAGTCGCGCCAGATATTGCTGGGCACGCTCGAAAACCGGCCCGGACCGGCGAGCGATATTGTCGCACTCAATGCCGGTGCCGCTTTGTACACCGCCAATCTGGCGGATTCCGTGGCGGACGGTATTCTGCGTGCGCGTGAGATCATGGCTTCAGGGGCGGCGAGAGCCAAGCTGGATGAGTTTGTTCGATATACGCAGAAATTTGGGGGTGCGCGATGAGCGACATCCTGAAAAAGATCCTCAATACCAAGCACGCCGAAGTCATGGCGGCGATGGAACAGACCCCGCTGATCATCATGCGCGGTAGCGCGGACGATGCTCCGGCACCTCGCGATTTCGTCGGCGCCATCCGTGCCAAAATCGCTGCGGGGCAGCCGGCGGTCATCGCCGAAATCAAGAAGGCCAGCCCGTCGAAAGGCGTGATCCGCGAAGATTTCCGCCCCGCCGAGATCGCAGCCACTTATGCCGCCCACGGTGCGGCTTGTCTTTCCGTGCTAACCGATGTGCAGTATTTCCAGGGCAGCCCGGAGTATTTGAAGCAGGCGCGAGCTGCCTGCAACATCCCGGTGCTGCGCAAGGATTTCATGATTGACCCGTATCAGGTGTACGAGGCGCGCGCGATGGGCGCCGATTGCATACTGCTGATCGCCGCTGCACTGAGTTTGCCGCGCATGCGCGAGCTGGAAACCATTGCCCACGATCTGGGCATGGCAGTACTGGTCGAAGTGCATGACGGTGACGAACTGGATCTGGCGCTGCAGCTGGAAACACCGCTGGTCGGCATCAACAACCGCAACCTGCGCACCTTCGACGTAACGCTCGATACCACGCTGGGTCTGCTGGGCCGTATTCCGCAAGGCCGCATCGTAGTGACGGAGAGCGGCATCTTCACGCCGGACGACGTCGCGTTGATGCGCAGCCATGGCGTCCACACCTTCCTCGTCGGCGAGGCCTTTATGCGCCAGCCCGACCCCGGCGTGGAGCTGGCCAGGGTTTTTGGATAAAGGAAGCATCATGAGCAACGTTTTTGGCAAGCATCCTTCTGCGCGTCCACGCCGCATGCGCCGCGATGATTTTTCGCGTCGCCTGATGCGGGAGAACGTGCTGACCGCGAACGACCTGATTTATCCGGTATTCGTGCTGGATGGCGAAAACCGCACCGAGCCTGTGGCTTCCATGCCGGGCGTCACCCGCCAGAGCATCGACGTGCTGCTGAAAACGGCCGAAGAGTGCGTCAGGCTGGGTATACCGGCGCTGGCGCTGTTCCCGGTGATAGATCAGTCGCTGAAGTCGCTGGATGCCGCGGAAGCCTATAACCCCAATGGCCTGGTGCCGCGCACCATCAAGGCGCTGAAGGCGTCCTTCCCGGAACTCGGCATCATCACCGACATCGCGCTCGACCCCTATACC
>DAIDAS010000358.1 GCA_027310505.1 bacterium | reverse complement strand
CTCTAATAAAGTCTGAGATGGATTCCTTGAACCGTGCACTTATTTCATCGACGGCCTTCCATTCTTGCACTTTACTGAACATCACCCCTGTTTCAGCAATTTCAGTTTCTGTTTCAAGACTCTTTCCGGTTTGAAATGCATCAGCCATGGCTGTTTGTGCCATATAGAGCACATCACCCTTGCTCAAAGTATCTGCCCATTCATACACAGTTGTCCTCTTCAGCAACGGTACGGAATCGCCTAGCGATCGGATGGACTTCCTGAACCAGGCGATCGCCCGACCGATAATCGGCAGATCCGGTTTTTTCTGGACAAGATAAGCCAAGGCCTCTTCCGTGACATACGCAGCCGGCGTCGATTTCGGCACGAATGAAAACGCTTTGACAACATCCTCATCACCGGCTTCCCGCATTGCTTCGAGGCTCTTGAGAATGCTTTGGAATTCGGCATCTCTCTTGCCCAGCCTTAAAGCATGGACACCGATCTCATGGCGGACAAGACCGCGCCATTCCTGCTTGCTGTAGGCAAGGGGCAGATGGTCTGCCACAAAATAGGTAACCCCATCCTCCTGATTGAAAAAGGCCAGTGCTTGGCCGTTTTCAGAGAACCGAATATCCTGGTTAATTTCCACAGGCCGAATGTCATGCGGCGGAATGTTGTAATCAACACGGGCAGATCCGCCATAAACAAGGCTTTCTGCCAAAGTGTTACCCACATTATTCCCAACGGACCTTTGATTATTCAGCTGATCAGTATCGGCCTTCAGCTTTCTCACAAGCACGCGAACCGCATACACTTTGCTCTTGGACGAATTAGCCAAGTCCCCAAAATATCTGGCCCTTTCGGGAGTCGGCGCCAGATATACAAACCCTGGCCTCGACTGGAAACTCTTTCTTCGGGTTTCGGAGGTCTTCAACAACCCTTGATTGAGAATATCGGTATGCTCTGGAGCACCGTGGTACATGACCGTATATTCGTTCTTGTACAGATCCGAATGGTTGGATAACCATTCCTTCATGGCAGCGACATTTTCTTTTGTCGGCGGGCCCTCTCTAAACCCCAGAGGTTCAATGTCCGTAAACCCATTACGAGCTTCCGCAAACAATCTGTCGCCAATAATGTGTTGCGCCTGGTTCCCTGTGATTACCCGGACCTTGCCACCATCCAACAACGCCTGCAAAACTTCCCTATCCTTGCCAGTATGGGCATCGATCAAGGCAGTGGTAGCGGACTGAATCGAATGTGTTTGACCGCCCATATCTTTCCCGATGGCCTTTGAAAACAACGCCACCCCTCTCTCGGTCTCTCTGGTTCTTACCTCCCCGACAAGCACACGAAAAGCGCTGTTGATCCGCTGACGCTCTTCCCCATTGGGCACGGTCTCATCCTGGCGCCCGGCATGAGATAAATAATTGTTCTTGGCTTCCCGCGCCTCCAATTCGTCCGACACGAATGCGTCAAAAGCCCGCGCGAACTTTTCCAAGGACGTAGACCAATACGGCTTACCGCCCTTGTTCTTGTCCAATAAGGCCGCATTCTTGGCAAATTCGGTAGCAACTTTTTGCGGGACATGATCGCCATCAGCCGCCAACTTGTTCTCTCTGAATTGAACGATGCTAATCCATGCCTGCAGCCCTTTCGCGTTTTCTAATGAATAGATCCTGCCATAATGCGCCTTGTATAAATCGCGCATCTCAGCGACTACCGGCGACACATAGGAATTACGACTGACAGCCACCATGCCTTCGCCAACATCGCCAGCCCGGATCCGTTCAGCCAACACATCGAACGCTTCTTCCTGACCAACAAAATCTCGCCGGATAGCCTTCAGCCAGTTGTTGACCGATTTCTTTGCAGCTTCCACACCCTCGTTTTGAGCTGACTTGGTTTCTTCCTCAGTCTGGTCCCGCTTATCCATTGTTTCAACAATGGTACTGAAGGCGGCAACAATCTCAGGACGCAGCTCACCAAATGATTTCGCAGCCCCCCTCCGGCTGTGCACAGTCAAGTACGGGACCTCTGACGTAGACAAACCACCAGTCGTTGCAAAGTAATGATCGAGCGCATGTGCCCATTCATGGGCAAGAGATCCGGCGCCACTGGTGCGCGTCAAATTAATTTCGTTCACACCTGGGACGAAATGCGCGGCAGCATGCCCGCCAGCTCCTTGCGCGCCGATCGCCAACCCTAACATGCCATTCAGGCCAATAGCCTTCGGTGGTATTCCCAGAATTTCTGCCAAGTCATGTGCTGAATCATAGGCATGATTCAAATGCAACTGGGCTTCTGCACGCGCAGATGGCGCTTTTAGCCAATTCCCGAAATTGACCCCCCTGAACCCGAACTCATCCATCAAACGCTCACTGGAAATGTCCTCGCCTTCCATCCGGCGACTGACACCAATTCGCTCTACCGCTTCAACACGGATTCCCTTCTCACTAATGACCGTGCCTTTCTGGCGACCGGCCAGATCCTTTGCCGCTGCAACCGCCTCTTCCTCACTCGCAAACGAATCCAGCATGCCTTTTTTTCCAAAAAGAACAAACGGCTTGACCTTGGCGGCAGCAGCTTGAGCATCTTCCATTGAGGAATAACTTTGAACGAACTTATCCCCCACTGCTAAAAAATAGGAATTTTCGGCATACGGGCTTTTAAGCGCCTCGATCTCAGGACTCTCAACAATTCGATATCCTTGTATCTCCCATGCCTCTCGTTTTTCTGGCCAGCCTTTACCGACCGCCTTGATCGCACGATTTATTTCTGCATATCCAGGCTGCAATGCCCCCAGCAACTTATTACCACCTGCAATCGTGAGTTCATCGCGCCGTTCGCGCCAACCTTCCGGAAATACCGCCTCCAGCAATGTCTTGGATTTGCCCCCCAGCGAACTTACAGCCACCTGTCGCCCCAGCATGGCGCTAGCAACACGCGCATTCGCTTCCGCCCACTGCTTTAACGCCACTGGATCCTGCGCCCATTGCATAAGCCCGGCTTCCACACGATTAAGTGCCGAGATATAACGCTGCAAGGCCGCATCATCCAACACGCCACGGATCACTGGCTTCACCGCCACGCTGTCGTATACCTGTTTAACGATATGCGCCACCATCGGCTGCATACCGTCAGCGATTAATTGCTTGTAATCAGGCTTGGGCCAGATGTTCGCCTTTACGGTTTCTTTCACCTTCAAGGCATCATTCAGACCAGAGATATCTGCCCATTTTTTTCCCGTCCGAATGCGGTTGCGACGGTTATAGGTCAGCTCTTCGCCCGCATCGACAATCGCTGCAGGCGCACCGGGAGTGACTGCCACATTGACATTCTTTTTCGTATCCACCGGCACTGGAGACTTTACTGGTGCGGCATTTCCAATGTCAGGGGCCCGCACAGCAGGAACTTGCGCGGTGGAATCTGCCAACGGCGTATCGACACGAGACTC
>DAIDAS010000348.1 GCA_027310505.1 bacterium | reverse complement strand
ATATCACAGTGTTGACATGCCGCGGACATCGACCGGTAAATACAGGAACGACTATACCGATGCCCGTCAGGCTGAAACGCCTGGATGATCCAGCAATATTGCCTGATATGTCTGTTTCAGTTTTTGACCGTCTCCGTTCGGAGACAATTTTTATTCAAAAAAATCATATTGTTATGAATTTTATAAAGAAACTGTCTCCCAGTGACTACGCAAATACCCATTTTCACACAAGATAAATAATAAGCTGTTGTTTTTATTGATTATTAATTTCTGGCACGGTGCTTGCAGATAAATCATCGCTTTACCTGACTGAGGTTTTTGCTGTTCAACGCCGCATGGCTATTTGGCGGCTCCGCCGGTTCCCGAAATGTAACAAGACTAAGGAGTAATCATGGCTAAGGAAATAACAGAAGAATCACACAAAGTCGAAAAAGAGCGTAGCGATTTCAAACTGCTAATCGCCGAAAACCCCAACTATTTCGGCAATCTTGCCGAAAGCCCTTTCAAAGCCGTCAAGAAACTCATCGCCAGCACCAGGTACGAAGAACTCACCTGCGTTGGCTTCAATCCCGACACCAACCTGCTCGAAGCAACCATCGCCATCAAGCTGCCATCAGGCTACGGCGGCAATCTGTGTCAGCACGGATCGAACGAGTACATCCGATTCTTTGTCGATTACGGCGGAGGCTGGATCGATGCCGGCGTAGTGGCGGTCAACACCCACGATATCGCCAACAAGCCCGACTGTGCCAAGCACGCGACCAAGCCGCTGACTTATGTGGTGACGCAGAAACTCGACCCCAAGCAGGATCAGTGCAGGCATCCAGTGATGCCCAAGGTGCACGCCATCCTGTCCTGGCAGGTGGTTCCGCCCGCGGGACCGGCTAACGTCGGCTGGCTGCCGGTATGGGGCAACACCAGGGATTGCCATATCCAGATCAAGCCGCGCAGGAAAAACCTTTTCGACTTCGTTGATATCCTCAGCCTCGATTTAGGCAAGACACTCAAGCTGCCCAAGGAGTTCGAGGCAGTGGCGGTCGAGCCCATCCCACAGCCCGACCCGGGGCCGCTGTCACTCGCCGAACTGGCCAGCATGTACCATCATGCCGGCGGTGAGAAAGCGGCCCGCTCCCACAAGGTTGCCGTCGATCCGCATCGTTTCGGCCTTGCCTATATCCAGGCCGAACTGGCGTCCAACGCATTCAGCCAGGAAGTCTTCACGGCCAAGATCGCCGAATGGAAGTCGCTCGGGCTGAACTGGCAAGATACACTGGCCGCGCTGGAGAAGACCAAGGCCGACACCAGCTATGAGGAAATCGAATGCCTGGGGCTGGACTACAACCTTGAGCGTGCGATTGCCACTTTCCGCGTCAAGCGGCCAGTAGGCTATTCCGGCGACTTGTGCCACAAAGGCAGCCTCGAATACGTCGCCTTCTGGGCCGACTGGGATGACACCTGCAAATGGGAATATCTCGGCACGGTAGCCGTCAATGTGCACGATATCGCCACTATTCCGCCCGATGGGCTGTGCTACTCGGCAATCCTGCCAGTCGACCTGACCCATCACCGGCAGAACTGCGAAATGCCGAAGATAGCCCGGCTACGGGCCGTAATGTCGTGGAATTCGCCGCCATCCACCGTTGATCCGGAAGCCCTCAACCATTGGGGCAACCGGATGGACACACACGTCCAGATCAAGCCGGGGGAGGAGGTGCCACCGGGCGTAGTGAAGCCGATCATCGGTATCCTGGGCGGGATCCCGATCAGCAAGATTTACCCCTTCAACGGCATGACCACGCCGACAGCGTTCTTCGCTCTCAACGGCATTGCGCCCGACCCGCTCGGGCGCCCATGTCCGTTCGGCGGACGCGTAGTACTACAGGGGCCATCCTTCCCCGGATTCAAGTATCGCGTCCAGGTGCGCAACCTCAGTACCGCTGGACCATGGACGACGGTGACCACGACCATGAAGCTGGCAGACTGGACTGGCACGGTATTTACCAACCAGGTGGCGGACCCGGCCGGTTTCTTCACCTTCGTGCCGTTCACGCTCAATGTCGACAACGTGCTGGCATGGTGGGATAGCACGGGCGACGACCTGTGGGAAATCAGGCTCCAGCTTGCCGACATGCTGGACAACTTGCTGCCGGGCGTAGCCTCGCATCTTATCCAGCTCGACAACACGGGGCCCGAGGTCGCCATCCACATCGACAGCGGTGGAGATTGTGGCAAGTACAAGGTCGGCGACAAGTTGAACGGCCATTTCGTTGCCCGCGACACTCATCTCGGCTCGTGGAGCCTGGGCACCAGTCCGTTCGCCGGGCCGGTCGTTCCGTCCAGCGGCCTTGTCCAGACCGTGCCGGCGCCCGGCGACACCTGGACGCTCGACACCAAGGGAATGAAACCGTGCGGCTATATCATCGGCATATCCGCAGTTGATCGCACCATCGTCAATAGCGCGTGGGTTGGGCACTGGGCCTGGGCATCGGCAGGATTCTGCCTGGAGAAACCGTAATCACGGCCGTATCGCGTCGTAGATCACCGATGGGCGGAGGAATGATCTCTCCGCCCATCGGATTTTTTCTCGGGCTGCGAGACCGTAGTGTTCTGTGACAATCCACTGACGGCTGGATAAAGCCCCTTCTTGTTCGTATTCAGGACTCGCCTAAAGCAGTCATTGCTCGCATCAGGTCGACAACTGATCCCGCAACCGGTCGCCGATGACATTCACCGCCAGCACCAGCGACATCAGGCTCAGGCCTGCCGCCAGCACATAATGCGGCGCCACCAGCAGATAGCGTACGCCATCGCGTAGCATACTGCCCCACGAGGCATGTGGTGCTTGAATACCCAGGCCGAGAAAAGACAGGCTGGCCTCCGCGATCACCAGGCTGGCGACGCTGAAGGTCATCTCCACCAGCAAAGGGGCTGCCAGCAGTGGCAACACGTGGCGCAGCAGGATGCGTGACGTGGACGCGCCCAGCGATTGCGCGGCGAGCACATGCTGGCGGCCACGTAACGAGAGTGCCTGCGCTCGGGTCAAACGTGCGTAGCCCACCCATGAAGTAAGACATAACGCCAGGATCAGGTTATCGAGACCCGGGCCGAGCACGGCGGCAAAGGCAATGGCAAGCAGAATCCCGGGGAAGGCCAGAAATACGTCGGTGACATGTATCAGCAGGCGGTCCGGCCAACCTCCGAAATAGCCACCGAGCAATCCCATCATCGTGCCGAAAGCTATCGTAACGGCCGTTACGGCGACCGCCACCGTCAGCGATACGCCAGCCCCCGCCAGCAGACGAGCCAGAATGTCGCGCCCAAGATCGTCGTAGCCCAGCCATGCATGAACATCCGGATAGGCGAGGATTTTCTCCAGTTGAATCTCGTCCGGGCTCATCCCGAGCAGAGGCGCCGCCAGCGCGGCAAGTACCCAGAACAGCAGGATGACGTGCGGCAGCCTCATGCGGTGAACCTGATACGCGGGTCGATACGGCTGTACAGCAGATCAGTGCAAAGATTGACCAGCATGTAAATGAGCGCGATGACCAGTACGCAGGCTTGCGTCAGCGGGTAATCGCGCTTCTCGATGGATTCCACCAGCAGCCGCCCCACCCCCTCCCAGCCGAACACGGTTTCGGTAATGACCGCCCCTGCCAGCAGCGACCCCAGTTGCAGCCCCACGACTGTGACGACCGGCAGCAAGGCGGCCCGCATTGCATGGCGCAGGATGACAGTTCTTTCGGGCAGCCCCTTGGCCCGGGCGGTACGCACGAAATCCTCATTCAGCACATCCAGCAGGCTTGCCCGCGTCATGCGGGTGAGGATGGCGGTCAACCCGCAAGCCAGCGTCAACGCGGGAAGCAGAATGGCGGCGGGAGACTCCATGCCGCTCACCGGCAGCCATCCCAGCCACAGGGCAAATACCAGCATCAGCAGCGGCCCTAGCCAGAAATGCGGCATGGCAGACAAGGTCAGCGACGAGAATGTAGCCAGCCGATCCGGCCATCGGTTTTGCCATAGCGCGGCGGCGATGCCAAGCGGAATGCCGACCAGCAAGGCAAGGGATAGCGACAGCAGCGCAAGCCGGGCAGTTGCAGGCAGGCGTTCAGCCAGCAACCCGGCGATCGGGGCATGGCTATGGATGGAAGAACCGAAGTTGCCATGCGACAACTTGGCCAGATAATCGGTAAACTGCACCGGCAATGGCTGATCCAGCCCCAGATCGGCGCGCAGCGCGTTGCGGTCGGCCCCCGTGGCGGATTCGCCCAGCATGACTTCCACCGGATCGCCCGGCACCAGGTGTACCAGCAGGAAGGTCAACAGCAGCACGCCGAACATCGTCAGGGCGGTGCCGGCTACGCGATGTAGAAAACGCGACATCAGGGTTGATCTTGCTGTTCGAAAGTCGGCTGGATCACCGTCCAGACGGGTACCGCCATCCGTTTACGCCCACCGGGAAGCATTTCCCGGCCATCGCTCGTCGTCATAGCGAGTCCTTGATGATTACCGGCGTACCGACCGGCACCCGCTCGAACAAATCCAGCACATCGGCGTTGCGCATGCGGATGCAGCCATGCGAGAGCGGCACTCCCATCGGCTCGGTATCCGGCGTGCCATGAATGTAGGTATAGCGCTGCATGGTGTCGCAATTGCCCAGCCGATTGACGCCGATTTCACAGCCGGAAAGCCACAGGATACGGGTCAGTATCCAGTCGCGCTCGGGAAATTGCGCCGCCAGCTGCGGCGACCAGGTTTCACCGGTCGGACGACGGCCGATGAATACTGCTCCCAACGGCTGCCCATCCCCGACCTTGGCGCGCACGACATGCCGGCCACGCGGCGTGCAGCCGCTGTCTTTGATCTCCCCGGCCCCGTTCAATGCGGTGGATACGGCGTATTCCGCCAGCAGGGCGCCCTCTTCGTCCAGCAGACGCAGGCGCTGATCGGCGATGGAAACAGTGATCAGCATTCGGGAATTCACCAACGCCTTGGCAGTTTTCGGGATGTATGAAAAACCCGCAGGATTTCAACCTGATCGGTACGGAGGCGGTAAGGGATCAGATAGTGCGTTTTGGGCACGATCAACTCTCTTGTGCCAAGCACCCTGCCCGGCCGACCAATAGCAGGCTGACTCGCCAGCAAGGCAACCGCTTCGAGAATGCGTGCAACAACCAGACGGGCTGCTGCTGGGTCTTCTGCAGCGATATAGGCAGCTTCTTCATCCAGGTTAAGCAGCGCGTTGCGCAGCCACCTGATTTTCATGCCCACTTATCC
>DAIDAS010000341.1 GCA_027310505.1 bacterium | reverse complement strand
GCACAGCATGGCATCGACGGTGACGTCATGACCTGGCTACGCCAGTTCTGCCGTCGCTGCCGCGACTGCGAGCGTGGATTGAAATAATGCTGTTCAATACTTACTGGTTACTTTTCCTGCTGCCGCTGGCACTGCTGCCGCTGCTGCTGGAGCGCACCCACAGCCGCACTTATTCGTGGGTGGACCTGCTGCCCAAGGATCGGCTTTCCGACCTGACCGGCCTGCTGCTCAAGATCTTGGCGGTACTGGCGCTGTTATTCATCGTGCTGGGCCTGGCCGGGCCGCACACGGCAGCGCAACAGGTCGAGCGGGTGGGTGAAGGCGCACAGTTGGTACTGACCATCGACCGCAGCGCGAGCATGGATGACCCATTCTCGGGCGCCATGGTAAGCGGGCACGCCGGTGAATCCAAATCGGCGGCGGCTCGCCGGTTGATTACGGATTTCGTCAACCAGCGCAAGAACGACATGTTCGGCATGGTGACGTTCAGCAACTCGGCCATGTACGTGATGCCGCTCACCCAGAGCCGCGAGGCGATCCTGGCGGCCATCGATGCCGCGGGCGGTCCAGGCCTGTTCCAGACCAACATCGGCAGCGGATTGACCAGCGCCCTGGCCATGTTCGAGAAGACGCCGGACTCCGGCTCACGTGCCATCATCCTCATTTCGGATGGTGCCGGCCGCATGGGGGCGGATGCGCAGCAGAAAATCCGCGACTGGCTGGATCGCATGCATATCACCGTGTACTGGATCGTGCTGCGCCAGCCCGGCGGCCTGAGCATCTTCGACAAGGATTTCAAGCCGAAGGAAGATGAACCGTTGCCGCCCGAGATCGAGTTGCACCAGTATTTCCAGACCCTGCGTACCGAGTACCACCCGTATGAGGCGGATGACCCGCAATCGCTGGCACTTGCGATCGAAGACATCAACCGCAAGGAAAAGAAACCGATCCGCTACATGGAACAGATTCCCGGGCGCGATTACACCACCCACTGCTTCGCGCTGGCAGCGCTCATGATCGGAATGCTGCTGGGCATCAAATTGCTGGAGGTTAGAACATGGCGCTAAGCGCAAAAAAACTGACGGCCACCCTGCTCGTCGTGGCAGCGGCATCGGCTGCGGGTGCGGCATGGGAGGCGTATCGCATCCACCAGATCGAAAACTTCAACCGCGCAGTCGTGAAGGGCAAGACGCCAATCACGGATACGCAGTCTTTCGAGGCCAAGTTTTCCACCGCCTACTGGCTCGCCAAGGGCGGACGCTACCAGGATTCCACCCTGCTGTTCCTGCAATTGCTGGAACATGGCACGCCGCAACAGAAGTCCGCCGTGCAATACAACCTCGGCAACATCTTCTTTCTGCGCGGCCTCATCATCAACGGACGCGACATGACGGTGCGTAACGAGGCGGTCTATCTGTTCACCCAGGCCAAGACTGCCTACATCCAGTCGCTAAAGCTGGATAACTCGTTCTGGGATGCGCGCCACAATCTCGACCGCATCCTCATGATGTTGCCTGATGAACCCTCCCCTGGCGTGGGTGATTCGGATTCTCCCGGACTGATCATGGGCAATATTCCTGTCGGTCTGCCCTGATGAATATCCGCAGCCTGATCGCATACCTGAAGCACCACCGCGATTTCGCGTTACTGGCTACTGCGTCGCTGCTGTTGCTTGTCGCGCTGTTGCGTCCGACGGTCAACATGCAGCGCGATATTTACAGCTACATGCTGGTGGTGGATATCACGCAGAGCATGAACGTCGAAGACATGCAGCTGGACGGCAAGCCCGCTACCCGCATCGCGTACACGCGCCGTCTGCTGCGTGACACCGTGGCCAACATGCCCTGCGGCACCCGCGTCAGCATTGCGCTGTTCGCCGGGGCGAGCGCTGCGCTGCTATACAGCCCGGTAGAAGTCTGCCAGAACTACGACGTACTGCAGGACACCATCGCCCACCTGGAATGGCGCCAGGCCTGGTCGGGTAACAGCCGGCTGCGTCAGGGAGCCCAGGCCATCGCCCATCTGGTGAGAACCATGCGCGAACCGGCCGAGGTGGTGTTCCTCACCGATGGCGAAGAGGCGCCGCGGCTGCATGCTTTCAACACCCTGGACCTGGCCGGGTTCCAGGGTGGCAAGGGTTGGCTGGTGGTGGGCATCGGGGGCGACAAGGGGACGCCGATTCCCAAGCTGGATGAAAACAACAAGGTACTCGGCTACTGGTCGGCAGAAAGCATGCGCATGCAACCGGGCATCGCGCAGATTTCGCAGGAAAACGTCGGTGCCCGTAACGATGAAGTGGCCGCTTCGGATAACGACCGGGTTTATTCCAAGCTGGATGAGGAATACCTCAAAAAATACACGACTGAAATCGGCAGTGCCTATGTGCGTGGCGATAACCTGGCCAAGGTACAGTCAGCCATGGATAAACTGAAACCGGCACGGCACGATGTTGCCCCGGTCGAAATCAACCGTGTGCTGGCAGGGCTTGCAGGGCTGTTACTGCTGGCCGCGTACCTTGGGCAGCATCCGCTGCAACTGCTGCGCCGCCTGCTGCATCGGCGTACCGCGTCGCGTTGAGCGCAGCATCGATATCCCTTTCGTATTCGGTGGCGATGGCGACTACGCGCTGACCGCACGCGGATTCAAGCAACAGCTCAAATTATTCAAATAGTCATTGCATGGTATTCTCCGAGCTCCGTGTTCCCCATGGTGAATGCTTAGCCCCATGCACAAGCTGATCGACCTCCTGCGCCATCGCCGCGAGACGGCCCTGCTGGCAATAGCGTTCACGCTGCTTCTCGTCGCACTGCTGCGCCCCACTATTCCACTCAAGCGCGACATATACACCTACCTGCTGGTAGTCGACATTACCCAGAGCATGAATGCCGAAGACATGTCGGTCGATGGCAAAAAGGCCAGCCGCATCGCCTATACACGCCACTTGCTGCACGACGCCATCGCTTCCATGCCATGCGGCACGCGCGTTGGTGTCGCGCTGTTTGCCGGGGTCGTGGTGTCGACTATTTTTCATCCAGTCGAGATATGCGGCAGTTTCGATGCCGTGCAGGATACCGTGGAGCATCTGGAATGGCGGCAGGCATGGCACGGCAACAGCCGCATCGGCTTCGGCATGCTGTCGGCATCGGCCGCGCTGAAAGCGCTGCCGGAGCCTGCCCAGGTGGTTTTTTTCACCGATGGCGAAGAAGCTCCTCGCCTGCATGCCTTCAACAAGGCAGATCTCTCCAACTGGCAAGGCGGCAAAGGCTGGCTACTGGTGGGTATCGGCAGCGACACGCGCACGCCCATCCCGAAAATGGACGAGAACAACAAGGTGATCGGCTACTGGTCGAACAACACCTACCAGCTCGAACCTGGCATCGCGCAGGTGTCGGAAGAGACACGCGGCCAGCGGGATAACGCGATCGCCACCTCCGACTACGAGCGCTACCTCTCGGTGCTGGACGAAAAATACCTGCAGTCGCTTGCCAGGGAAATTCACGCCAGCTACGTGCGCGGCGACAACCGTGAAAAAGTGCTTGCCGCCATGCACCAGCAGAAGCCTGCTCGTCGTGACACCGCCCCGCTGCCGATTAACGCGCTGCTGGCCGCCATCGCCGGACTACTGGTACTGGCGGCCTATGTGTCACAACACTGGCTGGCTCATGTAAACCGGCTACGTCGCCGCCAGCCTGTGCCACAATAACCACCATCAAAAAACAGGGATACACCATGCCAGAACTTTTCGGATTCGACGCTTTCTCCCCCAAGGAAATCGCCGAGCGCGTTGAAAACATCGGCGTCGCCAAAGCCCGCCTGCCGTTGCTGCCCATGGCCATGCTCGGCATCGTTGCCGGTGGTTTTATCGGGCTGGGGGCACTCTATTTCGTGCTGGTGCTCGCCGACCCCATGCTGGGCTTCGCCGCAAGCCGCGTGCTGGGCGGATTGGTGTTCTCGCTGTGGCTGATTCTGGTCATCGTGGCGGGGGCGGAGCTTTTCACCGGCAACAACCTGCTGGCCATGGCCTGGTGCGAC
>DAIDAS010000326.1 GCA_027310505.1 bacterium | reverse complement strand
ATATCCATCATGCCGTGGCGCGCGATCTGATCCAGCATGTGATCGAGGAAACCGATGCCGCTGGCAAGCTCAACCTTGCCGCTGCCATCCAGATTGATGGACGCCGAAATCTGCGTTTCCAGGGTATTGCGGGTAACTTGGGCGGTACGCATGAAATAAATCGCAAAAAAGTTGGTTTATTCTAACCCAAAATCTTTCGAAGAAATAAAAAACCCCGGAGCACTGCCCCGGGGTTTCTTGAATTGCCGGCTGATTAGCCCAGCAGCTTCTTGATCCAACCGAACAGGCCACCGCTGGAACCGCCTGCAGCAGCGTCCACCAGTTCGCGAATTTCGCGAGCGGCAGTAGCCGGGGACTTGGAGCCGGTAATAGCGCCACCGACGACGATGATGCTTGGACCAGCCTTGACGACCTGCTGCACGGTGGATTGCTTGATGCCGCCAGCGACGGAAACCTTGACCGGCAGACCTTGGGCAACCAGGGCACCCAGGTCAGCAAACGGGGTTTGGCCAGCCAGTTGCTGGTCGATACCGGTGTGGATGCCGATGATGTGTGCGCCGACCTTGGCGGCTTCAGCGGCCACGGCAGCCTTGTCTTCCACGTTGATCAGGTCAACCTGGGCTTGCTTGCCGTAGGCCTTGGCCACGTCAACCACGCCCTTGATCGTGCCCATGTCGGCAGTGCCGAGCACGGTGGTGATGTCAGCACCTGCCTTGAAGAAGGGCTCGGCTTCATAGTAGCCTGCATCCATGGTCTTCAGGTCAACGAACAGCAGCTTGTCCGGGTGCTGAGCCTTCATGGCCTTCACCAGAGCCAGGCCGTTCACCTTGAGGCAAGGGGTACCGATTTCGATGATGTCGACATACGGTGCAGCTTGACGAGCCAGCGCCAGGGTCTGATCGTAATCCAGGGAATCCAGTGCTACTTGAATCAATGGCTTTGCCATGTCTTCTCCTCCATTAAATTATTAAGCGGGCAGATGCCTCAGCGCGCTATGATAAATGACTGTTCAGGAAATGGAAATAGCTAAAATTTCCTTCAATGCGTCAATCAATGCCTGACACTGGGCGTCCGTGCCAACTGTAATCCGCAGGAATGGCGCAATCCGGGCCGGATTCCTGAAGTGGCGGACGATGATGCTGCGTTCGCGCAATTTTGCGGTCAGTTCGGCGCCATCACGCGCGGCATGTCTCGCAAAGATAAAATTGGCTGCAGAAGGCAGGACTTCGAAATCAAGCGCTTCCAGTTCAGCCACCAAATTTTCGCGGGACGCAATCACCTTGCGACGGGTTTCCTCGAAATAGGCCTTATCCTCTATCGCAGCCACGGCCCCTGCAATGGCAAAGCGATCCAGCGGATAGGAGTTGAAACTATCCTTGACGCGGGTCAGCGCCTCGATCAGGTCGGGGTGGCCCAGCGCATAGCCGACGCGCAGGCTCGCCAGTGATCGCGATTTGGACAGGGTATGCGTAACCAGCAACTGCGGGTAGCGGTTCACCAGTGCGACAGCCGATTCGCCGCCAAAGTCGATGTAGGCCTCATCCACCACCACGACCGATTCGGTATTCGCCTGCAACAGCCGTTCGATCTCGCCCAGCGCCAGCGGCCGCCCGGTCGGCGCATTCGGGTTGGGAAAGATGATGCCGCCGTTGGGGCGGAAGTAATCGTCCACGCGAATCTCGAAATGGTCGGTCAGCGCAACGGTTTGGTACTCGATGCCATACAACCCGCAATACACCGGATAAAAGCTGTAGGAGATGTCCGGGAACAGAACCGGGGAATCATGCTTCAGCAGCGCCTGAAAAGCATGCGCCAGCACTTCGTCGGAGCCATTGCCGACGAATACCTGATTGGTTTGCAAGCCGAAATAGTCTGCAATCGCGTGCTTGAGCCGGTCGGCATTGGGGTCGGGATACAGGCGCAGCGTATCGCCCACTTCCGCCCGCAATACCTCGAGCACCCTGGGGCTTGGGCCGTAGGGATTCTCATTGGTATTGAGCTTGACCAGATTGGCCAGCTTGGGCTGCTCGCCCGGCACATAGGGGGTCAGGCCATGAACCACGGGGCTCCAGAACTTGCTCATGATTTCAGGCGGTATTCCGCAGATCGGGCATGCGCCTGCAGGCCTTCGCCATGGGCCAGGATGGATGCGACCCTGCCCAGCGTTTGCGCACCGGCCTCGGAAACCATGATCCGGCTGGACCGCTTTTGGAAATCGTACACGCCCAGCGGCGAGGAGAAGCGCGCAGTGCGGGAGGTGGGCAATACGTGATTGGGGCCGGCACAGTAATCGCCCAGCGACTCGCAGGTCTGGCGTCCCATGAAGATGGCGCCGGCGTGCCTGATTTTCTTCGACATGGCCACCGGGTCTTCAACGGAGAGTTCCAGATGTTCTGGCGAGATGTAGTTGGCAATTTCGGCCGCTTCGTCCAGATCACGCACCTGAATCAAGGCACCGCGAGCTTCCAGCGAGGCGGTAATGATGTCCTTGCGCGGCATTTCTCC
Source organism: bacterium (assembly GCA_027310505.1). Classification (GTDB taxonomy): domain Bacteria; phylum Pseudomonadota; class Gammaproteobacteria; order Burkholderiales; family Methylophilaceae; genus CAIJXJ01. Next base: position 779 of record DAIDAS010000326.1, on the reverse strand, counting down.
GACCAGGCGATTGATGGACGCTTGCACGCGTTCGAGGAACTCGCCATCCGGCGACAGCAGAATGGCCTGTGCCAATTCGTCGTGTTCGGCTTGCGAGAACAGATCCATGGCCACCCAGTCCGGATTGGTCTTGCCATCGCAGATCACCAGAATCTCGGAAGGACCAGCCACCATGTCGATCCCGACCACGCCGAACACACGGCGTTTGGCAGCGGCCACATAGGCATTGCCAGGGCCGACGATCTTGTCCACCTGCGGCACGGTTTGCGTGCCGTAAGCCAGTGCGCCAAAAGCCTGCGCCCCGCCAATGCAGAATACGCGATCGACGCCGCACACTGCGGCGGCAGCCAGCACCAGCGGGTTTCTCTCGCCACCCGGCGTCGGTACCACCATGATCAGCTCCTGCACGCCAGCCACCTTGGCCGGAATGGCGTTCATCAGGACCGAAGACGGATAGGCCGCCTTGCCGCCCGGCACGTACAAACCGACGCGATCCAACGCCGTCACCTGCTGGCCGAGCATGGTGCCGTCAGCCTCGGTGTAGCTCCACGACATCATCAATTGCTTCTCGTGATAGACGCGCACGCGTTCGGCAGCCGCCTTGAGTGCTTCGCGCTGATCGGCGGGGAGATTTCCCAGCGCCTCGGCCAGGCGTGCCTGCGGCAGTTCCAGATCATCCATGTTGTCGGCGCTCACGCGATCGAAGCGCTGCGTGTATTCCAGCACGGCGGCATCGCCGCGCTTTTTCACGTCAGCCAGAATATCGGCAACCACAGCGT
>DAIDAS010000295.1 GCA_027310505.1 bacterium | reverse complement strand
AGATAATCGCCATGCTCGGTGAGCCAGTCGTGAACATTGGGGGAGGAAGTCATCGTCCACATTCAATCATGAAACAGCGTGCTTTTCCATGCCTGCAACAATGCTACGAGCAATGTGGCTACGCGAGCTTGAAAATTTTTGCCAGGTAATCGAAAAACACGCAATACAAGGCGATAGGCAACGGCAGTCCCAGCAGGGTGCCGATCAGGTAATTCCGGAAGCCGACACCCGACATGGCGAGTGCGTAGTTGAGCGCAGGCACTGTTTGAAACAAAACGCGCAACAGCGCGACACTGCCAATCGGGTGAGTATCCAGTTGACGGAAAACCTTGCCGGCAATCCGGCTGTCCAGTTGCCGCAGGGCATCGCCACCGATCCACCGGATAGTCAGAAACGTAATGACACACGAGGTCGTTGCCGCGACATAGGTAGCAACGCCTCCCAGCGCCTGGCCGAGGGTCAGCACGGCTGCCGCGAGGAATAACCATCCGGGAATCTGGATCAGGTTGCCCAGCGAAAACAGCAGGATAAAAATCAGCAGGCCACTCAGCCTGTTCTCAAGGATCCTGTGCTGCAGGAACGCCAGGCTCAAATGCCCCCTCAGGCCGGATATCTCGAAAATGGCCAGCAGTATCCCTAAAAACAGGATCACGGCGAGTAGTCGTTGATAGCGTCGCATCAGTTGCCGGGAGTCGCGCGCATCACGGCTCGTTGTATGCAATCCAGGTATTTCGCGCCATCCGGTGCGGATTGATCCCGCTGCGCCTGCCAGATGATCTCGGCCAGGCAATCCATCAGGTCGTGTTGCGCCGCATGCTCGGCACCGTGTTTTTTCAGCAGCGACTGGTAGGCTGCGGCGATGCCACGCGGCTGGTCGATGGACAATTGCTCGATGACGGAAAGGTGCAGGCTCATGTGCAGGAACGGGTTGGTCTCGCCCATTTCCGGAAAATATTCTTGTTCCCGGTATTTTTCCGGCGCATCCAGCACCGGATGATATTCGGCATGCTCCAGCACGACCTGCACCGCCATGCGCTCCAATGGCGTCAATGGCTCACCACCGCGATATTTGCGCCAGGTTTCAAAGAAGAACTGGCGCACCTGGTCGCGGCTGGGGTTAAACATGGTGGAACAGTCCAAGCACTGCCGAGTATTGCAACAATTCGTTGACGCCATTCACCGGAGCAATTTCCCCATTGCCATAGAAGCCGATCAGCGGCATGCCTGGCAGCATTTGCTGCATCAATTCAAGATCGCGATCAACACCGTTGTAGAAGTAAGGGCCACGCCCCAGGCAGGAAAACAGCAGACCGAAATCCGGCCGATCCGGTAATTTTTCCTGCAGGCGCAAGACCGTCTCCTCCAAGTCGCGCTGCGCCGCATCGGGCTCGCGCAGCAGCCAGAACACGAGTTGGCCAGGATCGAGGCGGGTCGTCAGGGTCACCGAGCGTTCCATTTCGTTGGCGCAAACCAGGGCCGACAAACGGTAATCCCCATGCATGGCAGACTCGACAGAATCGGCGATCCCCAGCATCAGGCGATGCATGGGCAGGCTGTCGCCGGACGTTTCCCGCCGCGCATCATAGGCGCGCTGCAAACTCTCCAGTGCCGGTTTGCCGTCCAGAAACACCAAGTCGTAGCCATGCGCAGCCGTCACCGGCAGAGGTTGCGACAAGACCCGCACGCCGTGCGACGTGCCAATCGCACCCTGCACTCCGGCAAGACCCGCCTCACAATGCCCGCCCGGAGCACCTTTGCCGTGCTGCCAGACAGAAAAAGGCCCCTGACCGGTCGCATCACCGGAGATTCCGCCAAAACGCATGCCGGGCTTGGCCAGCCAGGTAATGTTGATGCCGTTGGGCGCGGCCAGCGCCAGCAGGGACTGGTCGGCTTTGGGCTGGGGTGCCGGTAGCAAGCGCATGTCGCCGCCGAACACCATCGCCGCCGCTGCAGGAGCATCCACCACCCAGTTCTGTTCGGTAAATATCCCCGGAGCAGAACAACCCATCACCTCCATGCAACTTGCTGCGGCCGCTGCGGCGCGCAACGCCGGCACTGGATCACGGGCGAATTCGGAAGTCAGGAACAGCAGGACGCTATTGGCAATCTCCAGCCCCGCTGAACGCATGGCCTGCGCGACAGCTTCCCGCGCCAGCGATGGGTGTGCCTCTTTGCCTATCGCCAGGCCGGTGGCCACCTTCATGCCGCCAGCTCCTTGGCCTTGTATTCGCACAGGTCGTGGATCACGCACGTTCCGCACTTGGGTTTACGCGCCACGCACACATAGCGTCCGTGCAGGATCAACAGATGATGGGCATCATGCAGATATTCCCGGGGCGTCAGTTTTGTAAGTTTCTGCTCGACCTCCAGCGGCGTTTTGCCGGGGGCCAGGCCGATGCGATTACCGAGACGGAAAATATGCGTATCGACCGCAATGGTGGGATGGCCAAATGCCGTATTGAGAATGACGTTGGCCGTTTTGCGCCCGACCCCCGGCAGCGACTCCAGCGCCGCACGCGTATCCGGCACTTGGCCCTGGTGGCGCTCGATCAGCAGGCGGCAGGTTTCGATGATGTTGTTGGCTTTGCTGCGATAGAGGCCTATGGTGCGGATGTAGTGTTCCAGCCCCTCCACGCCCAAAGCCAGGATTGCCTCAGGCGTATTGGCGACCGGGAACAGTTTGGCGGTGGCGAGGTTGACACCCTTGTCCGTGGCCTGTGCAGACAGGATGACCGCCACCAGCAGCTCGAAAGTCGTGCCGTGGTGCAGCTCAGTGGTGGGGTTGGGAATGGCGACAGCCAGCCGGCGAAATATCTCGCGACGCTTGTCGGCATTCATCCGTAAATACGCTCAATGGCCAGCGGCAAGGACGGCCGGCGGGGTTGACGGCAAGGCTTGCTTGCGGCTCTCCATCCAGTTGCGCCCCGCGATCAGCAACGCGAGACCGATGAATGCGCCCGGCGGCAAAATCGCCAGCAGGAAACCGTGGTAGTCAGGCACGACCGTCAGCACGAACTGCTTTGCCGCAGGCCCCAAGGCAAGGTCGATGCCGGAAAACAGCGTACCCTTGCCGACCACTTCGCGCATGCCGCCCAGCACGGCCAGCACCATCGTCAGCCCCAGCCCCATCATCAGCCCATCCAGCGCGGAAGGGCCGATATCATTCTTGGCGGCAAAGGCCTCTACCCGCGCCAGCACGATACAGTTGGTCACGATGAGCGGAATAAAAATCCCCAGCACCACATGCAGCGCATGCAGGTAAGCATGCATGCCGAGATCGATCACCGTCACCAGCGCGGCGATAATCAGAATGAATACGGGGATGCGAATCTCGCCCGGCACCCAGCGGCGAATCGGCGAAACAGATGCGTTGCTGGCCGCCATGACAAAAGCCGTAGCCAGACCCAAGCTAAGCCCGTTCACGGCACTGCTGGTCACCGCCAGCGTCGGGCACAGGCCCAGCAACTGCACCACGCCCGGGTTCTGCTTCCACAGGCCGTTTTCGATGATTTCCCTGCTATTCATGTTTCCCCTCCTTTACCGCGGGGGCGGAAAAAAGTTCTTCGCGATGCGCCGTAAAATACGTGAGCGCCTTGTGCACGGCCTTGACGACGGCACGCGGCGTAATTGTCGCGCCTGCCATGTAGTCGAAACTGCCGCCATCCTTTTTCACTTTCCAGCGGTCATCACTTGTTTTGGCAAGCGACTGGCCGTCAAAGTTCTTCCTGATCCAATCACCGTGCGCGATGTCGATGTAATCGCCCAATCCCGGCGTTTCCTTGTGCGCCAGCACGCGCACCCCGGCCAGCTCACCATCGGCGCGGACGGCGATCAGCAGCTTGATATCGCCGCTATAGCCATCCGGCGCAGTCGCCTCCAGAATGACGGCAGAAGGCTGCCCGGCGATTCGCGCCCGGTATGCCAGCGTTTCTTCACGGTTGCCCAGATCACCGCCCGGCGCGACCTTGACACCATCCGTAAGCAGGTCGTTATCGTGCAACGATGCCGGCAGCACCTGCTCGAACAGCTTGAGCTTCGCTTGCCGCTCGCTCTCTACGATCGGCAAGCGTGTGGTGAAATAGGTAGTAGCCAGCAACACCGTCCCGACCACGGTAAACCCGATCATGATGCCGGCTGTTGAGAAAGCGTGCTTGACGACAGACTCGCTCATTTTTCGTGTCCAAACACGCGTGGCTGCGTATACGCATCGATCAGCGGCACGCAGATGTTCATCAGCAGTACGGCAAACGCCACGCCATCAGGGTAGCCGCCATAGGTTCGGATCAGCCAGGTCAGGATGCCGATGCCGGCGGCAAAGACCAGCTTGCCCTTGGGCGTCGTCGGGCCGCTGATCGGATCGGTGGCGATAAAGAATGCGCACAGCATCGACGCTCCGCTGAACAGATGGAACGTCGCGCCGGCGTAATGCACCGGGTCGATCAGATGGAAAATCGCCGACATGGCCGCCAGCGCCAGCAGGAAAGCCGTGGGCACATGCCAGCTGATAATGCGTTGCTGCAGCAGGTACAAGCCGCCCAGCAGATAAGCGCCAACCACGATTTCGCCGCCTTTTCCGCCCAGCGTGCCGAACACGGGCGCTTGCCAGATTTCGGCAACGCCGTGCTGCAGCTTGAGTTGGGTTTTCAGGTAATCCAGCGGGGTCGCGGAACTGATGGCATCCAGACCGACACCATCCGGCAGCATACGGCCAAAGATGTAATGCACCTGATCCATGAAGCCCAGCTGGGCATGCGCCAAAGCCAGCGGCGCCGGCCATTGCGTCATGATCGCGGGGAAAGAGATCAGCAATACTGCGTAGCCGATCATGGCCGGATTGAACGGGTTATAACCCAAGCCGCCGTACAACTGCTTGGCAATCACAATGGCAAACAGGGTGCCGACCACGATCAGCCACCACGGCGCCAGGGGAGGCAGCGCCAGTGCCAGAAGCCATGCCGTCACCAGCGCACTGCCATCCATCAGGAACGGCATGATCGGCCGATTGCGCAGTCTGAGCATGACCGCCTCGGATACCAACGCCGTCACGCTGGCCAGCAGCAGGCTCACCAGCACACCGCTGCCAAATATCCAGACATAGGCCACAATGCCCGGCACAAGGGCAAGCAGCACCTTGAGCATGATGACGCTCACACTCGTGCTGCCGGAAATATAAGGCGGTTGATTCATCAGCTTTCCTGTTTTTCTTGAGTGGCCTCGGCCCGACGCGCGTCGATTTCAGCGATCTCGTTCTGCACCGCAGGCGGCAGGTCGGTAGTGTTTTGCGGCGCCACTTCGGCTTTCTGCGCACGGGCCCGCTCCATTGCAGCGGCAATGGCAGCCTTCTTGGCATCGTCATCGCCAGCCGTTTCGGTCTTTGCCCCGGCAGCCTTTTGCGCATGCTTCGCTGCACGTTCCTGCTTTTCGCGTTCGATACGGGCGAGCCGGAATTCGTTGCGCTCGCGCGCCAGGTCCGCCGCCTGTTTGGCCTTGTCCGCCACCAGGATTTCGCTCTTGGCGTAGCGGTAATACTGCACCAGCGGAATATGGCTGGGGCATACGTAACTGCAGCAGCCGCATTCGATGCAATCGAACAGGTGGTAGTCGCGCGCCTTTTCGAAATTGTCCGATTTCGAGAACCAGTACAACTCCTGAGGCTGCAAATTGGCAGGACAGGCGTCCGCACAGCGCGCGCAGCGAATGCAGGGCATGGCCGGCGGCGGTTCCGGGAACATTTTGGGCGCCCCCGCGATAATGCAGTTGGTGGCCTTGGTCACGGACACCTGCGGCGAAGGCAGGCTGAAACCCATCATGGGGCCGCCCATGATCAGGTCGTTCGTGTCCGGCAACACGCCGCCGGCAGCCTCCAGCAAATTGTCTATCGGGGTTCCGAACGGCACCTCGAAATTCCCCGGGTTCCTGACATTGCCCGCCACGGTCACAATACGCGAAATTGCCGGTTCGCCGTGCTCGAAATAACGATACACCGCCATCACCGTCGCCACGTTGAACACTTGCACGCCGACATCGGTCGAGCGCTTGTCGCTCGGCACCTCGATCCCCGTCAACAGATGAATCAAACGACGCGCATCACCGCTCGGATAAAGCGTAGGCACCACCTCCACCTCGATGGCGGTTGCACTGCGGGAGCAGGCTTCGCGCATCGAGCTGGCCGCATATGGCTTGTTGTCCTCGATGCCAACGATACACCGCTCGGCACCAAGCAGATACTGGACAACCTCGATGCCCTTGACGATCTCGTCGGCGCGCTCGCGCATCAACATGTCGTCGCAGGTGATATAAGGTTCGCACTCGGCGCCATTGATGATCAGCACGTGGATGCCGGATTCCCCGCTCGGACGCAATTTGATCTGCGTCGGAAATGCGGCCCCCCCCATGCCGACAACCCCCGAATCGCGCAGGCTGGCAACCAGCATACGCCGGTCGGCATGGCGCCAATCGATGGTCTTGCGCTCCAGCCAGCGATCCTCGCCATCAGGCTGCAACAGGATGCAGACATCAGGGAGACCGGATGGATGCGGAATCGGTTGTTCCTCGATAGAAACGATCACCCCAGAGGTCGGCGCATGCACGGCGGCGGAAACGCTGCCTTCAGCCTCTGCCAGCAACTGGCCTTTCAGAACATGGTCACCCGCCTGCACGCGAATTTTCGGCAGGTTGCCGACATGCTGACGCAACGGCAACACCAGCCGGGGCGGTATCGGAAAACTCCGTATCGGCTCCGACGTCGATTCCAGCTTGTTTTCTGGCGGGTGCACGCCACCGTGAAACTTGAATAACTTTGAAATCATGCGACCTGCTTCAGCTCTATGACGGGGTAACGCCATTTCCAGTTGCCCACTTTTTCCGGAATCGGCGCCATGGTAATGCAGTCCACCGGACACGGCGCCACGCACAGTTCGCAACCGGTGCATTCAGAAGCGATCACGGTATGCATATGTTTTGCCGCACCCAGAATGGCATCGACCGGACAGGCCTGAATGCACAACGTGCAACCGATGCAAACATGTTCGTCGATCACCGCCACCGACTTCGGTTTCGGCTGGCCGCATTCGGCATTGAGCGGCTTGGGCTCCACCCCCAGAAAATCTGCCAGCGCACGCATGCCGGCCTCGCCCCCCGGCGGACATTGGTTGATGTCAGCCTCACCCTTGGCGATCGCGGTCGCGTAGGGCTTGCAGCCCGGATAGCCGCACTGGCCGCACTGGGTCTGGGGCAGGATCGCGTCGATCTTGTCGACCAGCGGATCGCCCTCCACCTTGAATTTAAGCGCAGAGTAGCCAAGAACGACGCCTAGCAGCAACGCCAGGCCGATCATCACCAATAAAGCCGTAATCATTTAACGAATAAGACCCGCAAAACCCATGAAGGCAAGACTCATCAATCCCGCAGTGACCATGGCGATGGCAGAACCCCTGAAAGGTCCGGGCACATCGGCAGCCTCCATGCGTTCGCGCATCGATGCGAATAGCACCAGCACCAGTGAGAAACCGACAGAGCCCCCAAATCCAAACAGCAGGGACTCCGTGAAGTTATGGTTGGATTGCGCGTTGAGCAACGGAATCCCGAGCACGGCGCAGTTGGTAGTAATCAAGGACAGATAAATGCCCAGCGCCTGGTAGAGTACCGGACTGGTCTTTTCGATCACCATTTCGGTAAATTGCACGACACCGGCGATCACAACGATGAAAGACAGTGTACGCAGATAGAACAGGTCGGTTCCCAGCAAATATTCATTGATCAGGTAGCTGGTACCGGAACCGACCGTCAGCACGAACGTGGTGGCGAACCCCATGGCCATCGAGGCTTCCAATTTCTTGGAAACCCCCATGAAAGGGCACAGCCCCAGTATTTTGACCAGCACGATATTGTTGACCAGGATCGTGCTGACCAGTATCAGGATATAGCTTTCGAGCATGCGAAAACCAGACAATCGTTTAAAGTTGGAATTATCGTCCGCACCGCCGATTCCATCAACCACCCACCACATCAGGCGTAAAGCCGGTTTCGGGGAAATGCAGAATAAGGCCGTCACTATAAACCCGACGTTTATGCATGACAAAGAATATATCGTTCTAGTTCCATAACAATCATTTCTATAGCGACAGCCACCTCGACACCGATCGAAATTCACTCCGAAGACCACTTTCGGTTAGAATAAACAGGTTTAATTACCCAAATTCAGGATGCCCATGCTGAAAGGCAGTCTCGTCGCCATCGTCACACCCATGCTGCCGGATGGCGCACTCGATATTCCGCGCCTGCGAGCGCTGATCGATTTTCACATCACCCAGGGAACGGACGGCATCGTCGTCGTCGGTACCACCGGCGAATCTCCCACCGTGGATTTCGAAGAACATTGCCTGCTCATCCGCACCACGGTCGAGCAGTCCGCAGGTCGCGTGCCGGTCATCGCCGGTACCGGCGCCAACTGTACGCGCGAGGCCATTGAGCTCACGCAGCAGGCCAAGGAAGCCGGTGCGGATGCCTGCCTGCTAGTCGCCCCTTACTACAACAAGCCATCGCAGGAGGGCCTGTTCCAGCACTTCAAGGCAGCGGCCGAGGCCGTGGACATCCCGCAGATCCTGTACAACGTTCCGGGACGCACCGGCTGCGACATCAGCAACGATACCGCCCTGCGCCTCGCCGCCATTCCCAACATCATCGGCATCAAGGATGCGACCGGCGGTATCGAACGCGGCACCGACCTGCTGCGCCGCGCCCCTGCGGATTTTGCCATCTACAGCGGCGACGATGCATCCGCGCTCGCACTGATGCTGCTCGGCGCGCATGGCGTGATCTCGGTCACCGCCAATGCCGCCCCCAAGCTCATGCACGAGATGTGCGCCGCCGCTTTCGCCGGCGATGTCAGTCGTGCGCGCGACATCAACCACAAACTGTTCCCGCTGCATCAAAAATTGTTCGTCGAAGCGAACCCCATTCCGGTCAAGTGGGTCGTAAGCGAAATGGGATTGATCCAGTCCGGCATCCGCCTTCCGCTGACACCGCTGGCAAACCAATATCATGAGACGTTGCGCGACGCCATGCGCAGCGCAGAAATCATCTAGGAAAAATTGCATGAACGTACGCACCACACGCCGCCTGATCCTGCCCTTGCTGGCAGCACTTTCGCTCTCAGCCTGCGATTCCATCCCATTCATTGACAACTCATCAGAGTACAAAGGCGCCGGGCGCGGCAAGCCACTGGAAGTTCCTCCCGACCTGACTTCAGCTTCCACCTCCGACACCTACTCGGTGCCGGGCGGCGGCACGACCTACTCGGCCTACAGCCAAGGGCAGACAGGCCCCCAGCCTGAAGAAGAAAAGCTGCTGTCCTCACCGGACAACGTGAAGCTGGAACGGGCAGGATCCCAGCGCTGGCTAGTCGTCCAGGCGCCACCTGAAAAGGTCTGGCCTGTCGTGCGCGAGTTCTGGACCGATCTCGGCTTTGCCGTACGCATCGAGAATCCGCAGACCGGCGTCATGGAAACGGAATGGGTTGACCCAGCCGACCTGACCAAGGACGACAAGGGTAACTACCTGGACAAGTTCCAGGGCTGGCTGGATAAGATGAATGCCCTGAAAAACCGGCAGAAATTCCGCACCCGCATCGATCGCGGCAGTGAAGACAACGTGACAGAAATCTACCTGAGCCACCGCTCGGTCAGCGACGTCCCGGATGACGGCAAAGTGCGTGTCCGCACCGTGTACGGTGAAGTAGATACCGGTTACAAGAACGAAGATTTCAGCAAGGGTAAAGGTAAAACTGCTGAAGCCAACGCCGAAGACCTGGATGCCGAACTGCTGCGCCGCCTGATGGTAAAACTGGGGATCACGGAACAGCAGTCACGCACCGTACTCGCCAACCAGACCCTGGAGAAGCGTGCAACTCTTGAGAAAGACAAGACAGGCAACGTCACACTGGCGTTGAACGATCAGTTTGACCGCGCATGGCGCCGCGTCGGCTTGGCACTGGACCGCATCGGCTTCCTGGTGGAAGACAAGGACCGCTCGCGCGGCCTGTTCTACGTCAAGTACTCAGACGTAACGATCGACGATGCGCCAGAGCAAAAGAAGGGGCTGCTGGACAAGCTCAAGTTCTGGGGCGACGACGACAAGGACAAAAAACCGGAACCCGAGCCCAAGAAGGAAGACAAGGGCATGGTGGACAAGCTCAAGTTCTGGGGTGACGACAAGACCAAGGCCGAAACTGAAAAACAGTACCGCATCAAGGTCGATCATAGCGAGAGCGGCAGCATCGTGTACGTTACGGACAAGAGCGGCCAGGCCGAACGCTCTGCTACAGCCAATCGCATCCTGAGCATGTTGTACGAACAACTGAAATAATGCGCTTTGCCTCGCTCGGCAGCGGCAGTGCCGGCAACGCACTCGTCGTCGAGGCAGGCGCAACGCGCCTTATGCTGGATTGCGGCTTTGGTACCCGGGAAACCGTCACCCGCCTGGCTCGGCTGGGACTTGACCCGGAGCAGATCAGCGGCATTCTGGTCACGCACGAACACGACGACCATGCCGGAGGCGCATTCAAGTTCGCGGCCAAGTTCGGGATCAATGTCTGGGTTACGCACGGTACGTTGCGCAATGCCAAGCGATACATCCCGGACAATTCCAATGCAGCAATCCAGGTCATCGACAGCCATACCCCATTCTCCATCGGAGACATCGAGGTTCACCCGTTTCCCGTGCCACATGACGCCGGCGAACCGGTGCAATACGTATTCCACGATGGCGCCCGCAAGTTGGGGGTGCTTACCGATACCGGAACCAGTACACCGCATATCGAAACAATGTTGGGCGGCTGCGACGCGCTCGCGCTGGAATGCAACCACGACCTCGACATGCTGATGAATGGGGCCTATGCGTGGCCACTCAAGCAACGCATCAGCGGCCGGTACGGCCACCTCGACAACGATACCGCAGCCGGGCTGCTGGGCAGGCTTGGCAACGACAAGCTGCAGCACATTGTCGCCCTGCACCTGAGCGAAAAAAACAATACGCCAGAACTTGCAGGCCAGGCCCTGGCTTCAGCCTTAGGGTGTACTATGGAATGGGTAGGTATTGCGAACCAGGAGTTCGGATTCGACTGGCGCCAAGTGAGATAGGCAGAAACTACCGGTAGATACAGAGTTACAGCCAATAAAAAAGCCGACTCGCGTCGGCCTTTTTATTGCTAAAAAGAAGTGATTACTTCTTTTCTTCAGCAGGAGCAGCGGCCGGAGCAGCAGCGTCAGCGGCCGGAGCAGCTGCAGGAGCAGCAGCGTCAGCAGCAGGAGCGGCCGGAGCAGCAGCGTCAGCAGCAGGAGCAGCGGCAGCAGGAGCAGCAGCGTCAGCAGCAGGAGCAGCTTCTTCCTTCTTACCACAAGCAGTCAGAGCCAGAGCCAGCAGAGCGGCGAGCAGAACGGAACGTGTCATTTTATTTCCCTTAAGAAAGACAATTAAAAACCGATGTACGGACCCATCTTCTAATGCTTCAAAGACAGCAACCGAGTGCCAAAATTCTATAGAATATTTTTATAAAAAACCAGTAGTTTTCTCTTTTTTCAGGAAATTCAGGAAATTTTTCCTGTCTCCAGGAG
>DAIDAS010000287.1 GCA_027310505.1 bacterium | reverse complement strand
GCGTTGGGTAAATCCGCTGCATGTCATGAATTGCTGTGTCAACGCAATCCGATAGGCAGGCATTGATTTCATCATGCCGGCCCGGAAGCATCTATAATACGAGGCAGTCCCGGGAAATGAAGGAAATGCTCATGAACAAGCTCAGCGTATTGCTTTGCGTCGCGTTGCTGGTGCCGATGCAAGGCCAGGCGGCAGAGGTGTACAAGTGGAAGGATGCCGAAGGCAGGGTGCGCTATTCGGATACGCCGCCCGCTGGAAAAATCCCTTATGAAACACTGGCTGGCAAGAAGGCGGCTGCCGCGAATGTGCAAGCGCCCGATGCAGGCGCATCCGCCCCGGCCGTAGATGCCAAAGCTGCAAAACCGGTCGCCGACAAGGAGCTCGACGCGCGCAAGCGTAAGGCGGAAGCCGAGAATCTCCAGAAAAAACAGCAGGAAAAACTGGATGAGCAGAAGGTGCGTGAGCAAAACTGCGTGGCGGCCAAGTCTAACCTGCAGAATTACAAGCTGGGCGGGCGCATGTACAAGATCGACGAAAATGGCGAGCGCCAGTATCTCGACGACAAGGATATTGCTGCCGGCCTGGAAAAGGCGAACAAGGAAGTCGAACAATGGTGTGGCGCGCAGTAACGCTACGCGGATTGCAGGGGTTGGGCTAGGTCTCGAGGTCGCCGCCGCCTTTTTTCATGGCCTTGCCTTCAGCCGCGCGCTGGCGTCGGACTTCCTTGGGGTCGGCAATCAACGGCCGGTAGATTTCAACCCGGTCGCGCTCGCGAAGTACCGTGTCCGATTTCACCAGTTTGCCGAAGATACCCAGTTTGTTCTGGCTCAGATCGATTTCCGGAAACTTCTGCAGGATTCCGCTGGCCTCGACGGCCTGCGCGGCATTCGCACCCTCGGCTATCTTGACGGGCAGGATGACCTGCTGCGAGGGTAGGGCGTAGGCAACTTCGATCAGGATTTCTCTGGTCATGATGGCTGGTAAATGTTTTCTGCGCGTTTTACGAATGTGTCGACGAAGGTGTTGGCAATGTGGCTGAATACCGGCGCGATCACTTTTTCCAGCAAGTGGCTGGAAAAAGCGTAGTGTAGCTTGAATTCGATCTTGCAGGCATCCTCGGCGAGCGGGATAAAGTGCCACACTCCTTCCAGATGGCTGAACGGCCCATCGACCAGTTCGATTTCCATCAATGTGGGGAAAGTCTTGCTGTTGCGTGTGGTGAAGTGCTGTTTCAGCCCATGGTAATCAATATGCAGCGTTGCAACGGTGGTGGCGGCGTCGCGTGATTTTAGGTCGGCGCCGCCGCACCATGGAAGGAACTCCGGGTAACGTTCGGGAGCGTCGACCAGTTCATACATCTGGGCGGCGGAGTATGGGACGAGGACGGTTTTTTCGACTTGCGCCATGGATTACGATCGAATGCGTTAAAATAACAGGATTTTAAGCCAAACCAACCTTATGAGCATTGCCGAGAACAGAAAAGCCTTCCACGATTATTTTATCGAGGAAAAGTACGAGGCTGGCATTGTGCTTGAAGGGTGGGAGGTCAAGGCGGTGCGAGCTGGCCGAGTGCAGCTCAAGGAAGCCTATGTCATCATCCAGCGCGGCGAGATCTATCTGATCGGCTGCCATATTACCCCGCTGGGTTCCGCATCTACCCATGTCCGGCCGGACGCCATTCGTACCCGCAAGCTGTTGTTGCACAGCGAGGAAATCGCCAAGCTGATCGGCAAGGTGGAACGCTCCGGCTATACGCTGGTGCCGCTGGATCTCCATTACACCCGCGGCCGTATCAAGGCGCAGATCGGCCTGGCCAAGGGCAAGAAGCAGTACGACAAGCGCGAGGCCGAGAAAGAACGCGACTGGGAGCGCGAGAAGGGCAGGATCATGCGGGCGCGGAATAAATAACCTGCGTATAATGCACGGGTTGGTGAACTTTTTTTGAGATCGCCAGTCTTTAACCATCTCTGGGGGCGACCTGGCTTCGACGTGGGTTGCAAAGCAGAGCAGGGCATACCGAGGACCCGCCACCTCGTAAATAAGCTGGAAAAAGTATAGTCGCAAACGACGAAACTTACGCTCTGGCCGCTTAATCCCGGCTAGACGCTGCACCGAAGGGCCTCTCGGTCGGGCAGGGAAACCTGCAGCAGCGTCATAAAGAGAGGCTCGTGTCGTGCAGGGTCACTTTGCACGATATTAAATCCAAGGTGACTCGCCTTGCCTCAGCTCGCCGGTTGGCGGTTGCAAGGTCAAATCAAACAGCCAGGCTAAGTATGTAGAACTGCCTGTAGAGTGCTTGCGGACGGGGGTTCGATCCCCCCCGCCTCCACCAAACCAAGACAAAAAAGGCCGCAAGGCCTTTTTTGTTGCCTTGAAAATATGGGAGAACCGCTTGAGCGGCCATCATCATCACCATCACGCCGATCATCATGGGGCGGGCGATTACAACCGGGCTTTTGGCTTGGGTATCGCGCTCAATATCGGCTTTGTACTCGTCGAATCATTTTATGGGTGGAAGTCACATTCGCTGGCTTTGCTAGCGGATGCCGGCCACAACCTGAGTGACGTGCTCGGCCTGGTGCTGGCATGGGGCGGCATGTGGATGGCGCGCCTGCTGCCGGATGATCGGCATACCTATGGCTGGCAGCGTGCCTCCATCATGGCGGCGCTGATCAATGCGCTCATTCTGCTGGTGGCTATGGGCAGCATGGCATGGGAAGCGTTTAACCGCCTTTCCAATCCGGCGCCGATCGCGGGGCAAACCGTCATGCTGGTGGCCGCCGCCGGGGTTCTGGTCAATGGCGTGACGGCGTTGCTATTCATGGCTGGCGGGCGCTCTGATCTGAACATCCGCGGAGCGTTCTTGCACATGGCGGGTGATGCGCTGGTGTCGCTGGGGGTTGTTGTGGCTGGAGCAGTTTATCTATGGACGGGCTGGGCGTGGCTGGACCCGGTCATGAGCCTGGTCATTGCCGTGCTGGTCGTGTACGGTACATGGAGTTTGTTCAGCCAGTCATTGCATCTGGCGTTTGATGGCGTACCGCAGTCGGTGCAGTTGCCGGAAGTGCGCATGCACCTGGCCGCGTTGCCGGGCGTGACCGAGGTGCACGATCTGCATGTATGGGCGATGAGCAGTTCAGAGACGGCGCTGACGGCGCATCTGGTCATGCCCGCCGGGCACCCGGGTGACGCGTATATTGCGGATGTGCTGGAGAGCTTGCACGATCTTTTCGATATCGAACATGCCACGCTCCAGATTGAAATCGGCGACAGCGAGCGTGCGTGCCGGTTGGCGACGCACACAATGCGCTGACGAATTGATTATCCCAGGATTCCCTTCAGCCTGACCGCGGCGCCTGCTATGGCAATGCTGCGGCTAGCCATCCAGCTTCTGTCCATGCTCACGCGTGGCGTGGAATTGCACCTTCGGCCAGCGCTCCATGGTCAGACTCAGGTTGACGTGGTTGTCGGCTAAGTACACCAGGTTGCCATCCACGTCCTTGGCCAGTCGTCCTTGATTGGATTTCACGAACTCATTCAGATGTGCGTTGTTGTCGCAGGTGACCCAGCGTGCGGTGTGGATGCCGGCACGTTCGAAAATGGCGTCGACGCCGTATTCGGATTTGAGGCGATGTTCCACCACTTCGAACTGTAACTGGCCGACGGCACCGAGTAGCGCGCTCGTGTCTGCCAGCGGTTCAAACACCTGCACGGCGCCTTCTTCGCCCAGTTGGCGCAAGCCTTTCTGCAACTGCTTGGCCTTGAGCGGATCGCGCAGGCGCGCGCGGCTGAAGAGCTCGGGTGCGAAGTAGGGGATACCCTTGAAAGTGAGCGCTTCGCCCTCGGTGAGCACATCGCCGATTTGCAGGTTGCCGTGGTTGTGGATGCCGATGATGTCGCCAGCGTAGGCTTCTTCCATGCGGGCGCGCTCGTTGGCCATGAAGGTGACGGCGTTGGCGATTTTCATTTCCTTGGCCGTCCGGCGATGCTTGACCTTCATGCCTGGCTCGTACTTGCCGGAGCAGACGCGGAAGAAGGCGATGCGGTCGCGATGGTTCGGATCCATGTTGGCCTGAATCTTGAAGACGAATCCAGTAAATGGTGTTTCATCGGGAGCCACCAGACGGGTATCGCCCTTGGCGGTTTCGGCCTCGCGCGGCGCGGGGGGCGGAGCCCAGTCCACCAGTGCCTGCAGGATTTCACGCACGCCGAAGTTGTTGATGGCCGAGCCGAAGAACACCGGCGTCTGGATGCCGGCGAGGAAAGCTTCAAGGTCAAATGTTGCCCCGGCGCCTGCGACCAGTTCGGTTTCATCGCGCATGCGGGC
>DAIDAS010000248.1 GCA_027310505.1 bacterium | reverse complement strand
GCGCTAATCTCCCGGCGGGGCGACTTTGATTACTTCTTCGAAAGTCGTTATGCCCGCCGCGATTTTTTCGGCGCCATCGATGCGTAGCGATTTCATGCCTTCATGCAGGGCCTGGGCCTTGATTTTTCCGAGATCGACATCCTTGGTGACCAGTTTGCGCATTTCGGCGCGGATCGGCAGCATTTCGTAGAGGCCGGTGCGGCCGCGATAACCGGTCATGCGGCATTCGAGGCAGCCTGTAGAGCGGCTGATTTTGGCGGGTCTGGCGTATGTTGCGGGGCGCACCAGTTCTTGCCACTGCTCTTCGCTGATTTGGCTGTCTTCCTTGCAATACGGGCACAGGGTGCGCGCCAGACGTTGTGCCATGACGCCGAGCACGGTGGCGTTGATGAGGTAGGCCGGTACCCCGAGTTCGAGCAAGCGCGTGATGGCCGAAGGTGCGTCGTTGGTGTGCAGGGTGGATAGCACCAAGTGGCCTGTCAGTGCCGCCTGGATGGCCATTTCCGCCGTTTCGAGGTCGCGGATTTCGCCTACCATGATGATGTCGGGGTCCTGTCGCAACAGGGTGCGGATGCCGTCGGCGAAATTGAGGCCGATGTTGGCGTGTACCTGCATCTGGTTGAACGCAGGCTCGATCATTTCGATGGGGTCTTCCACCGTGCAGACGTTCACCTCGGGCGTGGCCAGCTGCTTGAGGGTGGAGTAGAGCGTGGTGGTTTTGCCGGAACCGGTAGGGCCCGTCACCAGAATGATGCCGTTGGGCTGGCTGGTCCAGCTGTGCCACATCGCCAGCTGCTCGCTCGAAAAGCCGAGGCTGGTAAAGTCGCGCACCAGGATTTCCGGGTCAAAAATCCGCATCACCAGTTTTTCGCCGAAGGCGGTGGGCATGGTGGATAGCCGCAATTCGATTTCGGTGCCATCCTTGCTCACGGTCTTGATTCGGCCATCCTGCGGGCGCCGCTTCTCCACCATGTCCATGCGGCCGAGCAGCTTGATGCGGCTGGTGATGGCATTGGTGATGTTGGTCGGCAACTGGTAGACCTGATGCAGCACGCCGTCGATGCGGAAGCGCACAATACCGATGTCGCGGCGCGGTTCGAGGTGGATGTCGCTGGCGCGCTGCTCGAAGGCGTACTCGAACAGCCAGTCGACGATGGTCACCACGTGCTGTTCGTTGGCGTCGAGGTTTTTGTTCTTGCCCAGTTCGATCAGTTGTTCCAGGTTCTGCACGCCGACGATCTGGCCGGCCTTGGCATCGTTGGCCAGTTGTACCGAATTGGCGAGACTGTAGACCTCGGGCAGGTAACGGTTGATT
>DAIDAS010000329.1 GCA_027310505.1 bacterium | reverse complement strand
CCACTTTCCTGGTAGCGCGTGCGCAGCTCTTCGTACAGTGCGCCTTTCTTGCTGCCGAGTTTCTTGATGGCGGCCTCGGCCTTTTCCTCAAAGCCGGGCTCGCGTCCATAGATATGGTTGAAACGGCGCGCGATTTCGCGGGTGAATTCAATGTGCGGGATCTGATCCTCGCCCACTGGCACCTGCGTGGCACGGTAGATCAGCACGTCAGAACTCATCAGCAACGGATAGCCGAGAAAACCATAGGTGGACAGATCCTTGCTGGTCAGCTTTTCCTGCTGGTCCTTGTAGGTCGGCATGCGCTCCAGCCAGCCCAGCGGGGTAATCATGGAGAGCAATGTGTGCAGTTCGGCATGTTCCGGCACGCGCGACTGAATGAACAGCGTGGCACTGGCCGGGTCGACGCCGGCGGCGAGCCAGTCGATGACCATTTCCCATACGCTTTCCTCGATCACCTGCGGGGTGTCGTAATGGGTGGTCAGCGCATGCCAGTCGGCCACAAAAAAGAAGCACTCATGTTCGTGCTGCAACTTGGTCCAGTTTTTCAGGACGCCGTGGTAGTGCCCCAGATGCAGGTTGCCGGTGGGCCTCATGCCCGATAAAACGCGCTCTACAGCCATGTCTCAGAACCTCAGAAAAAAATCCATGAAATCAGATTGAAAACCGCCATGATAAATGGCCACAAAATTGCGCCCAGTATATGCGTAAACATCAAAACGAGCAGGATGATGAAGCCATACGGCTCGATCCGGCTGAACTTCCATGCCCATGGGTGAGGCAGCAGGCTGACCGCGATGCGTCCGCCATCCAGTGGCGGCAAGGGCAGCAGGTTGAGCACCATCAACACGGTGTTGATCATGATCCCGGCGGCCCCCATCAGCGCAAGCGGCAACGCCGCATATTGCGGCAGGAATGCCGATATCTTGATCGCCAGCGCCCACATCAGCGCCATCACCAGGTTGGCACCCGGACCGGCCGCCGCCACCCACAGCATGTCGCGCTTGGGATGGCGCAGGCGACCGAAATTCACCGGCACCGGCTTGGCCCAGCCGAACAGGATGCCCCCGATCAGCAGTGTCAAGGCCGGGATGAGCAGCGTTCCGACCGGATCGATATGCCGCAGCGGGTTGAGGCTGATGCGCCCGGCGGCGGCGGCCGTCATGTCTCCATAATGGCGGGCCGCATAGCCATGCGCCGCCTCATGCACGGTAATGGCAAAGATCACCGGCAGCACGTAGATGGTCACGCGCTGCACTGCATCCAGCGCCGAAAGCGCCTGCAACAACTCAAATAACATGGTTACTCCTCTTCCAACCCAAAAGGCGCCGGATCGCCCTTGCCGCGCCGCGTCAGCACCGGCGTCTCGCCGGTCAGATCGATCACCGTAGTCGGCAGCACATCGCAGGCACCGGCATCGATAATCAGATCGACCTGCCTTTCCAGGCGCTCGCGTATTTCCCACGCCTGGTTGAGCGGTTCATCGTCGCCCGGCAATTGCAGCGTCATGCTCAACAGCGGCTCGTTCAGTTCTTCCAGCAGTGCCAGCGTCACCGCATGATCCGGCACGCGCAGGCCAATGGTGGAGCGCTTTGGATGCTGCAATCGGCGCGGCACCTCGCGGCTCGCCTGCAGAATGAAAGTATAGCTGCCCGGCGTATTGGCCTTGAGCAGGCGAAACTGGCTGTTGTCCACCTTGGCATAAGTGGCGATCTCCGCCAGATTGCGGCACACCAGCGTAAAATGGTGGCTGTCATCCACCCCGCGAATGGCGCGAATGCGCTCCTGCGCTGCCTTGTCGCCCAGATGGCAACCCAACGCATAGCTGGAGTCCGTCGGATAGGCGATCACGCCACCGTCGCGAATAATTTCTGCCGCCTGGGCGATCAGGCGCTGCTGCGGGTTTTGCGGATGGATGGAAAAGTATTGGGACATTAATGTATCTGCGATATTTCAGGCCAATCGTGCCATATCGGCACGCAACCGTGGGGCAATGCCGGCAAACGCCCCATTTCGATATAGGTCTGACCGGGGCCGTGGTAATCCGAACCGGTCGACGATAACAGGTCAAACTGGTGCGCCAGCCGCGCGAAATGCGGCACCATCTCGGGAGTATGGCTACCGGTCACCACTTCCACGCCTTTGCCGCCAAGTTCACGGAACTCATGCAACAGGGTCAGCATGTTGGTTTTGCCCAGATCGTAGCGGCCCGGGTGCGCCAGCACAGCGATACCGCCGCTGCCGATGATCCAGCCAAGCGCGTCTTCCAGCGAGGCCCAGCGATGTTCGTAATAACCGGGTTTGCCCTTGACCAGGAACTTCTTGAATACCGATCCCACGTCCTTGGCATGCCCTTTTTCCACCAGGAATCGGGCGAAATGCGAACGGCTGATAATGCCGCGCTTGGCGTGCTGGTAGGCGCCTTCGAGGCTGCCTGTAATGC
>DAIDAS010000209.1 GCA_027310505.1 bacterium | reverse complement strand
GCTCTATACCCATACCCACGCCGACCATTTGCACGGCATCGATGATTTACGCAGTTTTTGCCAGCTGCATCACCGGCAGATACCGCTCTACGGCAGCCCTGAACACGTCGCAACCATCATGGACCGGTTCGGTTATGCCTTGCGTGAGCCTGGGCATCATTGGGACATGCCGGTGCTGCGCGTGCATGCGGTGACGGAACCGTTCGAGTTGTTCGGTGTCACCGTGACGCCTGTTCCGGCGTGGCACGGTCGTTCAGGTGTGAATGGGTATCGTATCGGCAACATGGCCTGGCTGACGGATGTTTCAGAAATCCCGCAATCGTCGATGGCACTACTGGGCGGGCTGGAAGTGTTGTTGCTCGATTGCCTGCGACGCCAGCCGCACCATACGCACATTAATCTGGAACAAAGTCGGGCTTACGCCGGTCAGATTGGGGCGAAGAATACGTACCTCATCCACATGACGCACGAGTTGGAGTACACGGCACTTTCCGCACAGTTGCCAGAAGGGGTACGGGTGGGTTATGACGGATTGCGGCTGGATTTCTCATAGTGATCCGAATAGTGCGATAATTGGCCAGTTAAATTTACAAAGGAATTCAGAATGCAGTTCAAACAGGTAATCACGGGTTTCATGGCGGCCACAATGC
The DNA here is from genome assembly GCA_027310505.1 of bacterium. Lineage (GTDB taxonomy): Bacteria > Pseudomonadota > Gammaproteobacteria > Burkholderiales > Methylophilaceae > CAIJXJ01. Next base: position 4,698 of record DAIDAS010000209.1, on the reverse strand, counting down.
TGGCAGGCTTGATGTTTAACGCTTCGGTAGAAGCTGCTCCAAAAAGCAAACCCACCACCTATGATGAAGTCGCCTTCCTGAAGGCATTCAGTGGCAAATCCCGCAAGCAGGTGTCTGAAGCCTTGGGGCAGCCGCTCAAGAAAGAGCAATCGGTCAAGCCCAGCAATGCTGACTCATTTATTGCGCAGGCAGGGCAGATGGATAAGTCCAAGTCCGTGAATGTGGAAATGTGGTACTACGCCAATCTCGTGAAATACGATGCCAAAAACACCTACAAAAGCACCGAACTGACCTTCGTCAACGATCGTTGCCAGAATATTGCCTTTTTCAACACCAAATAAGTCGGCCATGCTGAAATAAAACGGGGCCTCTGGGTTGCATCACCCAGGGGCCTTATCTCTTGGAACTCCGTCGGTTGCGGGGTGTGAAAATCCTGAGAAGGTTTATTTCAAGCCGTCAAAATGGTATTCTTTCACGTTTTCATAAACTTAACTTTTGGAGTAAACATGGCTGTCGAACGCACCCTTTCCATCATCAAACCCGACGCAGTTGCCAAGAACGTCATCGGTAAGATCTATTCCCGTTTCGAAAGCAACGGCCTCAAGATTGCCGCCGCAAAAATGGTGCATCTGTCCCAAGCCGAAGCCGAAGGTTTCTACGCTGTTCACCGCGAGCGTCCGTTCTTTGCCGATCTGGTGAAGTTCATGATTTCCGGTCCGGTAATGGTGCAAGTGCTGGAAGGCGAGAACGCCGTCCTGAAGAACCGCGAACTGATGGGTGCAACCGACCCGAAGAAGGCTGATGCCGGTACTATCCGCGCCGACTTCGCTGAAAGCATTGATGCCAACGCCGTGCACGGTTCCGATTCGCTGGAAAACGCAGCGATCGAAATCGCTTACTTCTTCCCCAGCCTGAACGTATACAGCCGCTGAGTCAAACATCACCCATGACCGTTAATCTGCTCGATTTCGATCAGCCCAAACTTGCCGAATTCTTTGCGGGGCTCGGCGAGAAGCCTTTCCGCGCCAAGCAATTGATGCGCTGGATGCACCACTTTGGCGTGAACGATTTCGGGCAGATGACCGACATTGCCCGGCCGCTACGCGAGAAGCTCGCGACAGTGGCCGAAATCCGCCCGCCTGAAGTCAAGGTTGAGCAGATTTCCGAAGACGGCACACGCAAGTGGCTGATCGATGTCGGTGCGGGCAATGGTGTCGAAACCGTGTTTATCCCCGAGGATGACCGCGGTACGCTGTGCGTTTCGTCACAGGTTGGCTGCGCACTGGAATGCACTTTCTGTTCCACCGGCCGGCAAGGTTTCAACCGCAATTTGGCCGTATCGGAAATCATCGGCCAGTTGTGGGTGGCCAATAAAGCCCTTGGGCGTGACCCCAAGGGCGAACGGGTGATCTCCAACGTCGTCATGATGGGCATGGGCGAACCGCTCGCCAATTTCGACAATGTGGTGACCGCGCTCAACATCATGCTGGACGACTCGGCTTATGGATTGAGCCGTCGCCGTGTAACGGTCTCCACATCCGGTCTGGTGCCGGCCATGGATCGACTTCGCGACGAATGCCCCGTGGCATTGGCGGTGTCGCTGCACGCATCCAACGATGCGCTACGTGATGTCATCGTGCCAATCAATAAAAAATACCCGCTGGCCGAGTTAATGGCGGCTTGCCAGCGCTATCTCGAAAAAGCACCGCGTGACTTCGTGACGTTCGAATACGTGATGCTGGACGGTGTCAACGATACTGTCGAACATGCCAAGCAGTTGTTACAGTTGGTTAAAAGCGTACCCTGCAAGTTCAACCTGATTCCGTTCAACCCATTCCCGAATAGTGGATACAGCACATCCAAGCCGGAGGCCATTCGTCGTTTCCGCGATGTGCTGATGCAGGCCGGTTATGTGGTAACTACCCGAAAAACGCGTGGCGAAGATATCGATGCCGCTTGCGGCCAACTGGCAGGCAAGGTGCAGGATAAGACGCGGCGCACACACAAGCTGGTTCTGGAGGCTGCTGCATGAGAAAGCTGTTCCTGGTGATGGTACTTACGTTGACCGCTTGTGCCACGACTTCACAGCAAAGCGGCGCCGAGTCCCAGACTCGTCATCGTGCCAAGATTCATACCGAGCTTGGATCCGGCTATTACGCACAGGGACTACTGCCTGTTGCTCTGGACGAGTTCAAGGAGGCGGTGCGTATTGATCCTGACTATGCACCTCCCTATGCCGGCCTGGGGCTGGTGCATGCGTCGCTGAACCAGGACGAGGAAGCCCAAGGCAATTTCAAGCGTGCTTTGCAACTGGATCCGCAAAGTTCTGACACGCATAACAATTACGGTACGTTTTTGTGTTCACGAGGCCGCTATGACGATTCGGTCAAAGAGTTCCTGACCGCCATCAAGAATCCACTGTACCAAACGCCTGAACTCGCATATCTCAATGCCGGGACTTGTGCCGCCAAGAAAAAAGATTACAAAAACGCCGAGATTTATCTGAACAATGCCTTGCAACTTCAGCCTGGGTTGCGCCAGGCGAATTACCAGCTCGCCAACCTCAATTTTGAGCGGGAAGATTATTTCCAGGCGCGTGAATTTTTGCAGCACGCCATGCTCAATACCGACCCCACGCCGGAAATGCTTTGGTTAGGTGTGCGCATCGAGCATAAGCTTGGCGGCGGCAATGCCGAATCGAGCTACCGCATGCTGCTGAAGAATAAATACCCCAATTCGGTGCAGACCAGGGCTATGCTCGCTGGAGATAAGCATGAGTGAGCCTGTGCAGGAACTGGAACATCCGAGCGATACGCAGGACGTAGCCAGTGCGGGGAGAATGCTTGCGGCTGCGCGCGAAAGCGCTGGATTGTCGATTGAAGAAGTCGCTGCCCAACTGCGTCTGAGCGTGCGCCAGGTACAGGCACTGGAGGCCGATGAAACCGAGGCATTGCCCGGGATCACGTTCGTGCGCGGATTCATCCGCAATTACGCCAAACTGCTTGGGCTGGATGCTGAGACGTTGCTGGCGGCATACCGCGTATCTGTGCCTGACGCTGGCGCGCATGCCATCACCCTGAAATACGAAAACATTCCCATCATCAGCCGCGACAAGAAAGCCTGGCTGCCGTACGTGCTTGCCTCGGCGCTTGTTGGCCTGACGCTGGCGGGATGGATGATTTACATGGAGTACGCCGTCGAAGAGAGCCACAAGGCCGTGACCGAGAACGTCGTGCCTGAAAAGCCCGTGGCTCCTCCCGAGGCTGTTGCGCTTGAACCGGCCGCGCCAATGTTGCCTCAAGAGCCATCGGTCACACCAGTTACACCGGATATGCATCCTGCGGAGTCTACTGCTGCTCCGATGCAGCCGGTGGCTGCCTCGATTCAGCCAGCGACCGTCCCGGCCCAGCCGGTTGCCGCTCCTGTTCAGCCGGTTTCCGCCCCGGCTCAGGCTGTTGCCAGGCTCAACATGACCTTTACCGAACAATCGTGGGTCAGCGTTTCCGATCGTGACGGCAAGGAAATTTTCAACAAAACCCAGCCAGCCGGAAGCCAGGGCGTGGTTGAAGGTTCGCCCCCATTCAAAATCGTGATCGGCAACGCCTCCGGCGTGCGCCTGACATACAACGACAAGCCTGTTGATCTTGCGCCACATGCGAAGTCCAACGTGGCGCGCCTCACCCTGGAGTAAATCTTGAGCTACCCGCACCTCCATCGCCGAAATAGCCGGTGCATGATGGTTGGTCATGTCCTGGTCGGTGGCGATGCCCCGGTTGTCGTGCAATCCATGACCAATACCGATACCGCCGATGCAGAGTCTACCGCGCAGCAGGTCTATGATCTGTGGCAGGCGGGCTCCGAAATGGTACGTATTACCGTGAACTCTCCCGAGGCGGCCGCTCAGGTCGGCGCCATCCGACAAAAACTCGATGCCATGGGCTGCAATGTCCCGCTCATCGGCGACTTTCATTTTAACGGCCACAAACTGCTTGCCCAGTACCCGGATTGTGCCGAGGCGCTGGCCAAATACCGTATCAATCCAGGCAACGTGGGCAAGGGATCCAAGCGCGACGAGCAATTTGCCGCCATGATCGAGATGGCCGTCAAGTATGGAAAACCAGTCCGCATCGGGGTTAACTGGGGCAGCCTGGATCAAGCCAAGATGGCACGCATGATGGATGAGAATGCACGGCTTGCCGAGCCTTTGTCCTCTGAAGCATTAATGCGTGAAGCGCTTATCCAGTCTGCGTTGGAGAGTGCGGCGCAGGCCGAGGCACTTGGTCTGCCGGGCGATCGTATCACTATTTCGTGCAAGGTCAGCGACGTACAGGATCTCATCACCGTCTATCGTGATTTGGCGCGTCGCTGCGAATATCCGTTGCACCTCGGTTTGACCGAGGCCGGTATGGGTTCCAAAGGCATCGTCGCATCGACTGCCGCACTTGCCGTGCTACTGCAAGAAGGCATCGGCGATACCATCCGTGTCAGCCTCACCCCTGAACCGGGTGAATCGCGCACCAAGGAAGTGATCGTTGCGCAGGAAATCCTGCAAACCATGGGGATACGTTCTTTTACCCCGTTGGTGACAGCCTGCCCAGGCTGTGGCCGCACCACCTCGACCTTCTTCCAGGAACTCGCTCAGAAAATCCAGCGCTATCTGCGTGAAGAAATGCCCGTCTGGCGCAGCCAGTATCCCGG
>DAIDAS010000169.1 GCA_027310505.1 bacterium | reverse complement strand
ACTGCTGAATGCCGGAGAAAAAGGGGGCGACACTCAGTTTGACCAGTTGACCGGGACATTACATATGTCAGGGAAACAGATCGAGCTCAAAGGCTTCAATATCTCATCGGGTTTGCTGGCGGCCAATGGGAACGTAAAAGTGAGTCCTGCACGGCAACTGAGCGGGATTGTCGAAGTCGAACTGAAAAAGGGCGTTGCGCTGGTGACCGTGCCACTTCAGGTTGGCGGCACGCTGGATAATCCAACGGTAGTTCCCACCAAGGCCGCCATGGCTGGCGCAGCCATTGGAACAGGAACGCTGGGATCTGGATTAGGCACGGCTCTTGGCGTAAAGGCCGCTTCTGGCGTCGATAAAATAAAAGGTCTGTTCGGAAGTAAAGATCAGAGCAAATAAGATCAAAGTGCCTGCCGGATGCGATGCAGGGCCATCATGACTACCTTGCGCGGGGCGCCGATGTTGAGACGCATGAAACCTTGTCCACCTGCGCCAAAGGCCGCGCCAGGTGACAAGCCCACTTGTGCCTGCTCGACCATGAATTTTTTGAGTTTTTCGTCACTCATGCCCAGATTTTGGCAATCCAGCCAGAGCAGGTAAGTCCCTTCCGGTCGGATCAGCCTGATCTGCGGCAACTCACTTGCAAGATAGTCCGCGACCTCGTCACGGGTTTCGCTCAAGTAGGCAAGCAAGCTATCCAGCCATGCCTCTCCCTCTCGGTATGCAGCTTCGAAAGCCACCATGCTGAATGGGTTGGAGGCGCTCATATGCACCATGTCGAATACCCGGCTGATCGCCGCGCGGCGCGTCGGATCAGGAACAATCAGCGCGGAAAGACCCAATCCGGGGATGTTGAAGGTCTTGCTGGGGGCAACTGCGGTGACGATATTGGCGGCATCATCCGTCAATGTCGCCAAAGGGCGTTGACGGTATTCCGGATAAACCAAATCGGCATGGATTTCATCAGTCAGGATGGTGAGATTGTGCCGACGCGCAATGTCCAGCAGCTGTACCAGCTCATCTGCGCCCCATACCCGGCCCACCGGGTTGTGCGGCGAGCACAGCAGCAGCAAACTCGCATCGGCGGCACATGTCTCGAGGTGTTCAAAATCAATTAGATAGCGACCACTCTTCAAGTTCAGTGGATTCTGCACCAAGCGCCGGCCGGTTTTGGTAACAGCGGAGTAGAAAGGGAAATAGACCGGCGGCTGGACGATCACCCCTTCATCCGGCTGCGTTGATGCCATCACGACTGCGTTCAATGAGGGCACTACGCCGGGTGTCAACAGAATCCATTCACGCTGGATTTCCCATCCGTGGCGATGCCGCATCCAGCCGGTCAGCGCATCGAACAGGCTTTCCGGGGGGAGGGTATATCCGTAGATTGGGTGAGCGGCACGCTTCATGAGAGCTCGGGTCACCGCTTCAGGAACGGCAAAATCCATATCGGCCACCCACAGCGGCAGTATGTCGTCCTTGCCGAAATATCCTGCCCGGCCATCATATTTGAGCGATCCGGTACCTTCGCGAGAAATCTCCC
>DAIDAS010000163.1 GCA_027310505.1 bacterium | reverse complement strand
TCCACGAACTGGGCAGCCACAAAAGCCTGCTCAACCCAATCTGGTACACGGGCTCCTTCGCCATTGGCGCATTGGCCGGGGCACTGGGCGACAAATGGAACCTCGGTTTTCTGGCCGAAACCGAAAACCAGGTCGGCAAACACATCGAAAACCATCTGCAAAAACTGCCGGCACAGGACGAAAAAAGCCGCGCCATCCTCGAACAGATGAAAGTGGATGAAGCCAAACATGCCACGACTGCGATCACGCACGGCGGCGCCCCACTGCCATGGCCGGTTAAACTGGCCATGAAAATTTCTTCTAAAGTCATGACAAAAACAACCTATTGGATATGAAAACATTTCAGGAAAATCTGGCCGGCCTGCCCGGCTGCGAAGGCATTACCCGTCTGGAACTGCTGGACGACAGCAGCAAGATCGTCGCCATCATCGAAAACAAGCCCGGCAGCCAGGGCTCGTTGCGCGTCTACCGGCATCTCGCCGACAAGCATGGCGCCATCACGCCCATCGCAGCTCAGGAAGGGCTTGACCTCTACGCCGAGCACACCGAAGATGCGCGCAACAACCCCGGCAAGCACCCGAATATCGACCGGCTGCTCGACCTCGTTCAACATCCGCGTACGCTCAATACACGCGTCGTCGAATAACCCCTGGACCTCAAGAGGAACTCATCATGCGCATGCTGCACACCATGCTCCGGGTCGGCAATCTGGAGCGCTCTATCAAGTTCTACACCGAAATCCTGCATATGCGGGTGCTGCGCCGCGAAGAATACCCGGACGGCAAGTTCACCCTTGCCTTTGTCGGTTATGGCGATGAACAGAACCATACCGTGCTGGAACTCACCCACAACTGGGACACCGCCAGCTATGAACTGGGTAACGCCTTTGGTCACATTGCCATTGAGGTCGATGATGCCTACCAGGCCTGCGAGGCCGTGAAAAAAGCCGGTGGAAAGGTCGTTCGCGAAGCCGGCCCGATGAAACACGGCACCACCGTTATCGCCTTCATCGAAGACCCGGATGGCTACAAAATCGAATTCATCCAGAAGAGCACCAGCAGCGTTGACCAGTAACTTGACGATCCGACTTGATTTCAAATCAAGCTCAGGTATAATGGCGCCCTTTCATCGACGCGCCCGTAGCTCAGCTGGATAGAGTACTTGGCTACGAACCAAGGGGTCAGGAGTTCGAATCTCTTCGGGCGCGCCATATAATCAAGGACTTAGGCCACTCTCAAGGTGGCCTTTTCCTTTTGGTGCTACCGTGGTGCTACCTTTTAAGAAAAATCCAACGGAAATCCTGAAAGGGCGCCAGAGGTAGGTACAGAGCGGGTTTGCAGCGATCCGCGCATGAATATGCTGCTGCAGAATGTCAGAGTGAGGGTGCATGGCTGAAAAAGTGCTAACCCGCTCCCTACCGATGCTGATGACGCCGGATGAAACGGCGGATTATCTCAGCCTCGATGTCAATACGCTCAAGCTCTGGAGGCACGAGCGTAAGGAAATTGACTTCGTGAAAGTTGGAGGGGCGGTCAGGTACAAAGTGGCCGACGTGTTGAGCTACATTGAGCACAACACGGTGCGGGCCATTCGGTAGCACCAAATTACCGGGGCTACCTGGAGCGCAAAAACCAGCGCCCGCATATTCTGAAGCTATATCAAATTGTTTATCTGGTATCAGATGAGCAACTCGATAGCCACACTAAAGCTGTGGCAGCATACTCATCAGCCACCTATACAGATTGTCCATCAATGGAGACTTGTGCCGAAGATGCACTATCGTTCGGGATAACAATCTCAACGCGTTTCCCCGAAACTGTTTTAACCGTAATCCTCATGCAGCGCGGAGGTGGTCGTAAATCGTCACCACAAACCAGCTGTACAGCAGCCTTACAGGACTGACCTTCATCGATGTATGGCATCAGTGAACCATCGACTACCCCACACCTTATCCCCGGCATTTGTGCCGGTAAGCTTAAAAATCGGATGTTCTTTATCGCAAACAGCCTTGGCAATCGCCATCGCAGAGCGGTAATGAATGTCTGCTTCTGAAATCTGTTCGGAGTGGCTCATTTGGCTGCTCCCGATGTGTTGGCTGCAAGCTTCTCCCAGAAGGCTTCCCAGCGGTCTCTCCTTACGCGAGCGATCCTTCTGCCGAATTTGGTGACGATTTCATTGAAACCGTGACGGTGCGTGCAGTTCCAAACTCTGAGGGTTCCTGCTTTAACGGTGCCCGGGTACTGCTGCTCGATCTGCAGGAAGCTGAGGTGATCGTCAAACTGGCTGGTGATGCTCATTCGCCACCTTCTTCCTGCTCTTTTAACAGCTTGATCGCTTGAGCAAGGACGGGGAAGAATTTCTCCAGATCCAATGAGAGGGCTTTCGAATAAGAAGGGGCAAGTACTTTTGCCACTGAATCGCCCCTAATGCAGTAGACACCTTTCAGCCTTAAACTAAGGCGTCAAATGGAGGTGTCATGAGCAGCAAACGTTACGCAGAAGAATTCAAGATTGAAGCGGTGAAGCAGGTCACCGAGCGTCGTTACCCGGTATCG
>DAIDAS010000150.1 GCA_027310505.1 bacterium | reverse complement strand
CCACATCAGTGCCGTCATCGTTATTGTCAGGGTCAGCCAATACAGTTCTGGTGATAGGTGATGAGTCATGTCGTTTTTTCTCACTATTGGATTGCATGCAATGCAAGATGACGCTCGAACATCATCGAACGGCCGCCTGATAGTTACTGAGTAACAGCGGATCATCGATAGAGCCGTGGTGATGAACCTGCCGCCATCCGGTTTCAGGACCCGTCCACATGACCATGCGGCTGGTTCTGATCTTCAGCCCCAGTGATTCATCGTTTCGAATAAACTCGCCGTTTTCTCTCCCGGCGAAAACCACCATGTCATCCGTCTGGAATTCAACAATGTCGCTGAACTCTACCCACACGGATGTCGGCCCGGTGAATATTCGTTCATACAGGGCGTAAATCGATTGATGTCCGCGCAACATACCTCCCAGAGGGTTATTCAACTGGATCAGCTCATGGTTGGCCCAGACTTGCGCGAATACCCCCAAATCGCGCCGATTGAATGCATGGTAAAAAGTCTCGATCAAACTTCGTGCCCCTTCGATTCCGGGCTGCCGTACTTGGTCGATGCGGTTTCGCGAGTCGCGACCGTAGCGTTGTGAAGATTGGACGATCATGCATGTGCTCCCTGGGTAATCGCTGGCACTTTGCGAGCCAGTTTCCAGATTGAAACCAGATGGAACCAGAGCCACAACGGAGCCGGTAGAAATACCGCGTACATCATGGGGTGGTATGGGGTGATGGTCGGTAACAGCAAGAGCGACAAGGTGCTGGCAACAATCAGGATATCTGCCAGACCGAACAGATTGGCGAACCATGCCCTGCGCTCGCCATCAACTCCCCTCGCGAGGGCGAATGCAGCAATCAGACCGAAAAAACCTGCGGCAATATGCGTCCATCCATCCAGGATGCCAAATGCTTTTGGGAGGCTGCCCAAGCTTGCCAGCATCAGGAAATTGGCCCCGAAAAATACCCGGATGCCTTGCAGCAATTGCAGCTGCTGCTGATCGAGGCCCAGCAATTGCTCTCGTACGGGACGAATCAGGAACAGCATCGCACCGACGGCGCCAACGCCAAGGAAAACGATCGCAAGAAACGCAACACCCGAGATATCTGCCGGAAACAGACTCTTGGTTGAAATCCCGAAGTGAAGCGCACCCAGCCAGACCAGCATGCCAGCGCCGATGGCGAGCGGCATTTTTCCATCATGCCTTCCTAACGAGATGACCCAAAGCGTATAAATAATCATGGCTACATCCAATCCGATGGCAAACCATGCAGGGTTGATTTCAGACATATTGATAAACTCCGTGAGTTGGGGTAACGTGATTTGCAGGATATAGACGAGAGTTTGTGGCAACAATGCTTAAAACCACTGAAAAATATGCTGAAACAATTGCATCGGTTGGAAATGTCGATGTATTGAGTGATGTGATGGGTTCGCTCAGGATCAGCGGGAGCATTTTGCTGAAAGAAGACTACGCGCCACCTTGGGCCATTGCCATTCCGGATGCCGAAAGCCTGAGATGCCTGCTTAAATTAGGGAAAGGGGTGCGTCCGGTCGATTTTCATTTCGTTCAGCGCGGGCATATCGTCATTACCCGGAAAGATGGCAGTCAGACCATTGTAGAGGCAGGGGAAATGGCAATTTGCTTTGATGGGGCCGCGCACTGGATATCTCAGGGAGAGGAGGGCAAGGCTGTCTCTGTCGAGACTCTGCTCGCCAGTGGAGGCAACTTGTTTCAACCTTCAGAGGTTGATCGCCCCCGTAGTGCATCGCTCATTTGCGGCGTGTTCTTGATGCGCGATGTCGAACTCAATCCTTTGTTCTCGTCACTGCCTTCCATCATGCACTTTTCCGCGTCTCGCCCGTCCGGATTCCATAATCTCTCCGGGATGCTGGACAGAATTGCGGCGGAGATCAACCAAAGGTCTCTTGGCGGGACTTACGTTGTCGAACGATTGCTTGAGCTGCTGTGCGTCGAGTCTTTGCGTGTGCATTTGGAATCTGCCCTCCCTTCGGGCCAGGGCTGGTTCAGCGGACTGAGAGATCCCGTTGTTGGTAGGGCAATAGCGTTGATTCATGCCAAACCCGGGAAAGATTGGTCGGTAGATCGGCTTGCTGAAAATGTTGCCATGTCACCATCGCGGTTCGCTGCCAGATTTTCATCTGCTCTTGGGGAGAGTCCAATGGCCTACGTGGCCAAATGGCGGATGAATGTTGCAGGGCGACTACTGAATGACACACGGGAACCCATAGGAAAAATCGCTGCGGATGTGGGGTATGAAAACGTTCCTGCCTTTAACCGGGCATTCAAGAAACACCGCGGCATGCCACCAGCAGCATGGCGAGCGCAGCGTGAAATGTAGCCTGTATCCATCACAATCCGGCCATTCGCAACCATATTTCAAATACTAAGCGCTCCGGGCTACAATCAAGCCAAGCTTGGTTGCGTCTCCTTTTTCATGATTCATATCGGACACGACTACGCGCCACGCGTGCCAAGGGCGGGCACGTGATGCCCAGTTCACCCAGGCAGATCGGCAAGAAGCCAGAGCGCCCGTGAATCCACCATCATGAGGAAAGGGAGTCACTCTATGAGAACCCAACCAGTTCGCCAAGTCACTGGATTGTCCCACGTACGCCCCGCCGGTATTCTCGCGACGCTTTTGCTTGCTGCTACCCTGA
>DAIDAS010000140.1 GCA_027310505.1 bacterium | reverse complement strand
CCACATCCCCGATATGCTCACCCTGATCGCCGCGCTGGAGAAAAAGGGGCTGGCCTATCGTGCCGACAACGGCGACGTCTATTACGCGGTACGCGGCTTCGATGGCTACGGCAAACTTTCAGGCAAATCCCTGGAAGACCTGCGTGCAGGCGAACGCGTCGAAGTGGATACTTACAAACGCGACCCGCTCGACTTCGTGCTGTGGAAAGCCGCCAAGCCCGGCGAGCCGTCCTGGGATTCGCCTTGGGGGCCTGGTCGACCAGGCTGGCACATTGAGTGTTCCGCCATGAGCGAGCATCACCTCGGCTATCACTTCGACATCCATGGCGGCGGGCAGGATTTGCAATTTCCGCATCACGAAAACGAGATTGCCCAGTCCGAAGGCGCACACAGCTGCACCTACGTGAACTATTGGATGCACAACGGTTTCGTACGGGTGGATGACGAGAAAATGTCCAAGTCGCTGGGCAATTTTTTCACCATTCGCGAAGTGCTCAAAAAATACGACCCGGAAGTGCTGCGTTTTTTCATCCTGCGCGCGCACTACCGCAGCCCGCTCAACTATTCCGACCAGCACCTGGACGACGCGAAGCAGGCGCTTACTCGCCTGTATACGGCACTGCGCGGCGCAGATGCCCTCTCAGGCACAACAGACTGGCACACCCCTTACGCCGTACGCTTCAAGGCGGCCATGGACGACGATTTCAATACTCCTGAAGCCGTGGCCGTGCTATTCGACCTGGCCAACGAAGTCAACCGCACCCATGAGTCGCAAACGGCCTCACAACTCAAGGCGCTGGCTGGCATTCTCGGCCTGCTGCAACGCGTACCGGAAGACTTTTTGCAGGGCGAAGCCCCGACTGGCGGACTCGATGCGGCAGAAATCGAACGCCTGATCGCAGAACGCGCCACAGCCAAAAAAGACAGGAATTTTGCCGAGGCCGACCGCATCCGCAAGGCATTGCAGGACAATGGCATCGTACTGGAAGACACCCCGCAGGGCACGATCTGGCGGCGCGCTTAAGCCTGCCTAGACAATGGCATCGGGGCTCTCCTGCAGCCGCTGATAAATCAGATTCTGCAGCAGTATGCTATCCGTGGATCGCAGCGCTTCAAATCTGACCCCATAGCGCGCGCCATCCATCTCCTGCCGGGGCGCCGAAACGGCCTGAATCACCGCAGCAACATTCATGTTGACCTCGTAATCATTAGGCATCACCCAGAACCGGAAAGTCAGCGAAATACGATCACCTGCGTCACCCAGCGGGATCACTGAAACCAGCATTGCCCCTGCCGCACTGATATCGGCGATTGCCGCCTCAACCGTCCACCCCGCGTCACTCTTGGCACCAACGACTTTCACCGGCAGGTTGACGCGGACGCGCTCGGCATGACGAATTTCCGTACCCTGTATGGATGTCGGAAATTTCAGATGGAAATACGCGTATGGGGAATAACGAACTTTCTCGACCATGGTCTTGAATGTAAAGGCAATACGCCCAGAAAACCCACGCACATCGAGCGCATCCCCTTCGACCAACGGGTAACTGCCTGCCGACTGCCCCGAGGCCATTTTCACCATCAGCGTTTCCCCTTTCAGATAGCCCAGCAATCTGGCCGAAGCCGGCTCTGCCCACCCCGGAATATCAAGCTGCAAGCGATGCCCCACCATCAACCGCAAGTCGTCGATTTTGTAGGCACGCGTGGGGAAACCCGAGAGATTGGGGGTCGATTCGCTCAATTGATGTCATTAAATCAGCCGTTATCCGGGAAATCTTACCAGATACACACACATCACGATGCCCTTGCAACCTCGGCATTCCTGTAAAATTAGCCCATGACCTACAATTTTATTCGCCCATTGCTGTTCCGCATCGATGCGGAACGTGCGCATCACCTGACATTGCAGGCGTTGCAGGCCGCGCACTTGTCCGGCGTCAGCCACCTGTTCCCGCAGCCCCCCTCTTGCCGTACGCGGCGTGTAATGGGGCTGGATTTTCCCAATCCGGTCGGCCTCGCCGCCGGGCTGGATAAAAACGGCGCCTATATCGATGCGCTGGCGGCACTCGGCTTCGGTTTCATCGAGGTCGGCACCGTTACGCCACGCCCGCAGCCGGGTAATCCACAGCCTCGCCTGTTCCGCATCCCGGAAGCGCAAGGGGTGATCAATCGCTTTGGTTTCAATAATGACGGGGTCGATGCGCTAGTCGACAACGTCAGAAAAGCCAACTATCGCGGCATCCTGGGCATCAATGTCGGCAAGAATTTCGACACGCCCATCGAACGTGCGACCGACGATTACCTGATCTGCCTGCGCAAGGTCTATGCACACGCCAGCTATGTGACGGTCAACATTTCCTCGCCAAACACCAAGAACCTACGCCAGCTGCAGGACAAGGAGGCGCTGACGGGGCTGTTGAGCGCGCTGAAACAGGAACAAGCCAGCCTGGCCGATACCCACGGCAAATACGTTCCCATCGCGCTCAAGATTGCACCCGACCTCGAAACCGAACAAATCATCGAGATTGCCGATCTGCTGCTGGCCCACAAAATGGATGCCGTCATCGCCACCAACACCACCTTGTCGCGCGAAGGTGTCGAAGGCATGCCCAATGCCCAGGAAACAGGCGGCCTCTCCGGCGCGCCGGTACGCCTGAAATCTACCGCCGTGATCAAGCAGTTGTCGCTGGCCCTGGGCAACGAAATCCCCATCATCGGTGTCGGCGGCATCCTGCAAGGCATTGATGCCGAAGAGAAGATCAAGGCCGGCGCCAGCCTGGTACAACTCTACAGCGGGCTCGTCTATCGCGGACCGGCCCTGGTCAGGGAAGTCTGTCGGGCGCTGGGCTAAGGCGACCACGCTGAGGAGCCCCAGCAATGGCGTGACATGCGGCTAGGCAAGCAATCGGGACGATTGACGATCTTGCATCGCGAAGACGCATTCTGACAAACTGCGCTTACTCGCCGCGCAGCTTGTTGATCCCCATCAGCTTGAGCACGTACTTTTCGTACACCGGCTCGGTGCTACCGGTTTTCATCTTGCGGATGAAATACTTCTCGAATGCGACCTTGGCCCAGTGCACCCAGCGCCCGTGGCGGAACCAGTTGACGTTGCGCGGCGGAATCTGCGGCAAGGCCACGAATGCGGCACCACGATCACCCAGATCGGCAAGGCAGATCGCGTTCCATGTCGGCTTTTCGGAAGGCTCCTTGCCATCCAGCACGGCGCGGATATTTCGCGCAGTAGCCGTCACCATGGTCTCGATCATGTAGCCGGTCTTGGGTGCGCCGGTAGGGATCGGGGTCGCTTCTACCGGCGGAATTGCCACGCACACGCCGACGGCGTAGATGTTCTGGTACTTGGGATTGCGCTGGTAAGGGTCGATCAGGATGAAGCCGCGCGGATTGGTCAGCCCCTCGATACCGATCACCGCATCCACCCCTTTGAAGGCAGGCAGCATCATCGAAAACTTGAAATCGAGCACATGCTCCTTTTTCGGCTGGCCATTCTCGTCATGCTCGGTGACGTACATCTTTCCTGCTTCGACCCTGCTCACCTTGGCATTGCAAATCCACTTGATGTGGCGGTCGCGCATGGCCGATTCGAGAAACCCCTTGGAATCGCCCACACCACCCAGTCCCAGATGCCCAATATAGGGTTCGGCGGTTACATAAGTCATCGGCACCTGATGGCGGATTTTGCGACGACGCAGGTCGGTTTCCATGATGAAGGCGAACTCATAGGCCGGCCCATAGCAGGAAGCGCCCTGCACCGCGCCGATCACGATCGGGCCCGGATCCTTGACGAACTCGTCCCAATGCCTGGCCGCTTCGACCGCGTGATCGACGTGGCAGACCGAATGCGTATGCCCACTCGGCCCCAGCCCCTCGACTTCCTCAAATGCCAGGCGCGGCCCGGTGGCGATCACCAGGAAATCATAAGAAATGCTGCGACCATCATTCAGTTCGACCTGGTTTTCATCAGGATGCACACGCTTGGCGCCGACCGGGATGAAATCGATGTTTTTCCGTTTGAAATAAGGCGCGATGGGGAAAGAAATATCTTCACGGCTGCGCCAATTGACAGCCACCCAAGGGTTGGAAGGTACGAAATGGAAATCGGCGGTATCGGAAATAACCGTAACCGTATCCTCAGCCCGCAACTGCTCGCGCAACTCGTAAGCCATCGGCATGCCGCCGATACCGGCGCCCATTACCACGACATGTGCCATTTCCGTCTCCCGTCCGTTAAGAAGAGTGGTTTTGACCGACTATAGCAACAATCAGTATATTAGTAAATACTAATCTAGTATCCAGCGGACTGACGCAGAATAACAGCCGCATTCAAGGAAACGGCCACGCTCGTCGAGATGGAAGCCACCCTGCGTGCCTCCCCCCTGAACAACGAAACCAGAGGCTGGTTTATTCGGCGTGATCCGCAGCCAGGGCAGGCAGGCTGCCTGACTGCGCCTGCGGGAACAGCAGTACGATCTTGTCCTCGGCATCCACGTCCACGGTCACCTGACCGCCCTCTGCCAGCCTGCCGAACAACAGCTCGTCAGCCAAGGCGCGACGGATGGTGTCCTGGATCAATCGCGCCATCGGGCGGGCACCCATCAGCGGGTCGAATCCACGCTTGGCCAAAAACGCTTTCAGCGCATCGGTAAAGATTGCGTCGACCTTCTTTTCGTGCAACTGATCTTCCAGCTGCATCAGGAATTTGTCGACAACGCGCATGATCACCGCGTGGTCCAGCGGCTTGAATGACACGGTCGCATCCAGCCGGTTGCGGAATTCCGGTGTAAAGAGGCGCTTGATCTCGGCCATTTCATCGCCGGACTCTTTGCTGGAGGTAAAGCCCATGCTGCCGCGCGAGAGCGATTCCGCCCCGGCATTGGTAGTCATGATGATGGTCACATTGCGGAAATCCGCCCGGCGCCCATTGTTGTCGGTGAGTGTCCCGTGATCCATCACCTGCAGCAGGATGTTGAAGATGTCCGGGTGCGCCTTCTCGATTTCATCCAGCAACAGCACGCAATAGGGGTGCTTGGTAATGGCCTCGGTCAGCAGGCCGCCCTGCTCGAAGCCGACATATCCCGGCGGCGCGCCTATGAGCCTTGAAACGGCATGCCGCTCCATGTATTCCGACATATCGAAACGTACCAGCTCGATGCCTAGCGTATACGCCAGTTGCCGCGCCACTTCGGTCTTGCCCACACCGGTGGGGCCGGAGAACAGAAAGGCCCCGATTGGCTTCTGGGCACTACCCAAACCGCTGCGTGACATTTTCACTGCGGCGGCCAGCGCATCGATGGCGGGATCCTGACCGAACACCACGGCCTTCAGGTCGCGATCCAGCGTCTTCAGCGCATTGCGGTCATCGCTGGAAATGTTCTTGGGCGGGATGCGTGCGATCTTGGCGATGATGTCCTCGATCTCCTTGTTGCCGATAGTCTTCTTCTGTTTCGATTTAGGCAGGATGCGCTGCGCGGCACCAGCCTCGTCGATCACATCAATCGCCTTGTCCGGAAGGTGGCGATCATTGATATATCTGGCGGAAAGCTCGGCCGCGGTACTCAGCGCAGAAGCCGTGTACTTGACGCTGTGATGCTCCTCGAAACGGGATTTCAGCCCTTTCAGGATTTCCACCGTTTCGGCAATGCTCGGCTCGGCCACATCCACTTTCTGGAAGCGCCGCGACAGTGCGTGATCCTTCTCGAACACCCCACGGTATTCCTGATAGGTCGTGGCGCCGATGCATTTCAGCGTGCCATTGGAAAGCGCGGGTTTGAGCAGGTTGGAGGCGTCCAGCGGACCGCCGCTGGCCGAACCGGCGCCGATCAGGGTATGGATTTCGTCGATGAACAGGATGGCGTGCGCGTGCTCGCCCAGTTTTTTCAGCACCGCCTTGAGACGCTGTTCGAAATCGCCGCGATACTTGGTGCCGGCCAGCAATGCGCCCATATCCAGCGAGTAAATGGTGGCATCGGCCAAAATCTCTGGCACATTGCCTTCCACGATGCGCCGCGCCAGGCCTTCGGCAATGGCGGTCTTGCCGACACCTGCCTCACCCACCAGCAGCGGATTGTTCTTGCGGCGGCGGCATAATGTCTGCACCACGCGCTCCAGCTCCGGCGCCCGCCCGATCAAGGGGTCGATCTTGCCTGCCAGAACCAGCACATTCAGGTTCTGGGTGAAATTCTCCAAAGCACCTGTGGCTGGCGCTTCGCCTTCTGCCTCAGACTCGGTTTCAACGCGCTTGCCATTGCTTTCGGCCACTTTGGAAATGCCATGGGAAATGAAATTGACCACGTCGAGGCGCGTCACCCCCTGCTGATGCAGGAAAAACACGGCGTGCGAATCCTTCTCGCCGAAGATCGCAACCAGCACATTAGCGCCGGTGACTTCTTTCTTGCCGGAGGATTGCACATGCA
>DAIDAS010000121.1 GCA_027310505.1 bacterium | reverse complement strand
CACTGCCTCGGCGATAGCGTTGGCCGGAACCCCTAGCGTGAGCGCGTTGGTGGCGGTCCACGCGCCAGTCCCTTTCTGCCCGGCAGCATCAAGCACCTGGTCGACCAGATAGCCGTCCCCTTGAGGATCACCCTGTTGCAGGATGTCGCCGGTAATTTCAATCAGATAACTGGAAAGCTCGCCCTGATTCCACTCCTCAAACACCTTACCGATTTCGTTCGCGTCCATGCCCAGCAGGTTTTTCATCAGCCAGTAGGCCTCGCTGATCAACTGCATGTCGATGTACTCGATGCCGTTATGCACCATCTTGACGTAATGACCGGCGCCATTCGGACCGATATAGGCCGTACATGGAACACCACCGGTCACGGGCTTGCCCGGTACCGCACCTTCCAGCGGCTTGCCGGTGTCGGGATCAACCTTGGCTGCGATATCGCGCCAGATCGGCTCGAGCGATTGCCATGCCTCGAGGGTACCGCTGGGCATCAGCGAAGGGCCGAAGCGCGCGCCGGTTTCGCCGCCCGAGACCCCGGAACCGATAAACGAAAATCCCAGTGCGCCCAACCGGTTCTCGCGGCGAGTCGTATCCTGCCAATGGGCGTTACCACCGTCGATGATGATATCCCCGGCTTCGAGATACGGTAGCAGGTTTTCGATTGTGGCGTCGGTCGCCTCACCGGCCTTGACCAGTAACACGATCTTGCGCGGACGCTTGATGCAACTCACGAACTCCGCCATATCCACGCAACCGATCACGCGGTCACTCGATGGCTCGTACTGTGCGCAGCGGGCAATAAACTCGCGGGTTTTCTCGGCGCTACGGTTGAATACTGCGATGGTATAACCGTGGTCGGCAATGTTCAGGGCAAGATTCTGACCCATGACGGCCAAGCCAACGAGGCCGATGTCTGCGTTATTGATATTCATACATTTCCCGATTCAAATTAGGAGCGGACGACAGTATCGCCAAGTACCGTTACAAAACTGATGCCAAAGGATTCAACACCTCAAATTTTCTCAAAAAACAGGCCACTGACTCCAAGCAAAAACCACTCCACACTGCCAATGGAATTCTGACAGACAAGCACTGGTATAATTCCGCCCATGCAAATCACCACTCGCCTAGAATTCGACGCCGGCCATCGCATCCCTTGCCACAAGAGCCAGTGCCGCAACCTGCATGGCCATCGCTACGCCATCGAGATCACGCTTTCCGGCGACATCATTCGTCAGGAAGGTGCCTCCGACAATGGCATGGTGATGGATTTTTCAGACGTGAAGGCCATTGCCCGCAAGGCAGTGGTCGACGTGTGGGATCATGCATTTCTGGTGTACAAGGGCGACAGCGCTGTACTGGATTTTCTCAACTCCATGCCAGGCCACAAGACCGTCATCATGGAAAGCGTCCCCACCGCAGAAAACATGGCAGCGGAAGCCTTTCGCATTCTTGACGCACTCTACCGCGACACATACGGCACCCACCTCAAGCTGGAACGGGTTCGCCTGTACGAAACCCCCAACAGTTGGGCTGACGCGCTCAGCTGACAACTCGCGTCTGTAATTGACTCCACAGGCAGGCGCCACCTGCCGCCTTGTCCAGCCCGGCCAGATACTGCTGGTGGGCTTCCAGTTCGCCTTCCGCCGCGGTCAACACCCGTAGTGGTGCGTCACGCACCACGCTTGGGGCTTCACTATCGGCCGACGATGTTTCAACAATATCCATCATCAGGCTTTCCTGGCCGCGCGTCATCGCAAGATAGACATCGGCCAGCAGCTCGGCATCCAACAACGCACCGTGCAGGGTACGCGAAGAATTGTCGATACCGAAATGTCGGCATAGCGCATCCAGATTGTTGCGTTGCCCGGGGCGCATTTCCTTGGCCATTTTTAAGGTATCGATAATACCGGCACAGCCCTGACGCACACCGGGCATGCCCAGCATGCCCAATTCGTGATCGAGAAAACCGACATCGAACGGCGCATTATGGATAATCAACTCACCGCCAGCGATAAAATCCAGGAACTCCGCCACCACATCGGGGAAGCGCGGCTTGTCCTGCAGGAATTCCAGCGTAATGCCGTGCACCTGCTGCGCGCCGAGATCAATCTCGCGATCAGGGTTCAAATACACATGAAAATGGTTTTTTGTCAGGCGACGGTTGATCACCTCCACCGCCGCGATTTCAATGATGCGATGCCCTTGCGCCGGGTCAAGGCCGGTGGTTTCGGTATCGAGAAAAATCTGCCTCATTTCAATGTCTCCACGCCACGGTTCGCCAGGTCATCGGCACGTTCGTTACCCACATTGCCCGCGTGCCCCCTGACCCATATCCATTCAATCTCGTGTTGCTGGGCCAACTCATCCAGACGGCGCCACAGATCGTCATTCTTCACCGGCTTCTTGTCGGCTGTGCGCCAGCCGCGCATTTTCCAGCCCTTGATCCATTCGCTGATTCCCTTGTGCACATACTGCGAATCGGTGTGCAGCCGAACCTGGCAACCGCGTTTCAGGGCCTCGAGCGCGCGGATTACCGCCGTCAGCTCCATGCGATTATTGGTGGTCAAAGGCTCGCCACCGAATAGTTCCTTCTCTTTGCCCGCGTAGCTCAGCCAGGCACCCCAGCCACCCGGGCCGGGATTGCCTTTGCACGCGCCATCGGCGTAGATTTCTACTTTATTGTCCATGCTTGTTTTTCTGGCACTCGGCCTTTTGTGTTGGTTTCGGTATCAGCGCACGCGCCACTCGCGCCCCATTCCAGCTTGGGCGTATCAGGCGCATTCCAGTCACGCGTTTTTTCGCCACCAGGAAATACACGCCACCCAGCATCGGCCACCAGCGATCACCCGCCCGATCCATGAACTGGCAACGCTGGAGCATGGACTCCTTGCGCACTGGCGGGATATAACATGCCATGCGTCCGGCCACCACTTCAAACCCCAGCAATGCCAGCCAATCCTTGAGGCGCAGCAGCGAAATGAATTTACCCTGCCACGGGTATTCGCCCCCCTTGTCCATCAGTCGCCGTGCACCCCAAAGACTAATCGGATTGAAGCCGCTGAGAACAAGATGACCTTCCGGCAGCAGGATGCGCTCGGCTTCACGCAAGGTATCATGCGGGCTGGGTGAAAATTCCAGTATGTGCGGCATCAGCAGCACATCAATGCTGCTCGCGGCAAAAGGCAACTGGACCGAATCGCAGCACAAGGTGGTCGCGGCATGAGGTGCCGCCCTGAAACGGAAAGGAATGCGACAGTTACGCAGCAAATCAACCTCAGGCATCCCCAACTGCAGGGCGTTAAAACCGAACATATCTGCAACAGCGCTGTCGAACATGGCTTGTTCCTGCGTCAGCAAATAATTGCCCAGCGGAGTTTGCAGCCAGCCCTGTTCGGTGTATGTTGCCATGATGTTCGAAGTGACCCCCATCCCGGCCTTCCGGGACAACTATATCTGGTTGTTGCATTGCCAAGGACACGCCGTCGTTGTTGATCCGGGCGACGCTGCTCCTGTACTTGCGGAATTGCGCGTACGCAACCTGATGCTCGATGCCATCCTGGTCACTCACCACCATGATGACCACACTGGCGGCATACCGGAATTGCTTAAAAAGTACCCCGCTGAAGTATACGCACCGAGCAGGGAAACATATGACTTTCCGCACCATGCCGTCGGCGAGGGGGACATCGTCGGGCTGACCACCCTGGACACCAGACTGTGTGTCATGGAAACACCCGGCCATACCCTTGGGCACGTAGTTTATTATGGCGCAAATTCGCTATTCTGTGGCGACACCCTGTTCGGCTGCGGCTGCGGACGCCTGTTCGAAGGCACCTGCAGCCAGCTGTACCACTCCCTCCAACGACTGGCCGAACTTCCGCCAGAAACCCGCGTCTATTGCGCACACGAATACACCCAGCACAATATCCGCTTCGCTCGCATGATCGATCCTGACAATACGGCGCTGGCCCATCGCGAAACAGAAGTCGCCGCATGCCGCGCCCAAGCCAAGCCAAGCCTACCTTCAACCATCGCGCTGGAACGGGCGACCAACCCGTTTCTTCGGTGCGAAACCCCTTCTATTCAATCAGTTGCAAAAAGCGCCGATCCCGAAACAGCGTTTTGCGCCGTGAGAACACTGAGAAATTCATACTAATCATTCAGTTACAGAAGCCAATAAAGTGCATTTCAGCTTGACTAAACCTTGGCTTAGAAGATAACATCGCAACACTTTTTGGCTACCAGAGATTCGCAAATATGCATGCAAAACATCTGCTGAAGCTGGTCATCCTAGCCCTGCCCTTTCTGACCCCCGCCCACGCCGACACCAATACCGCTGGCGATGAATTGACGATCCTCAATGACACCGATGCAAACAGCGTCGACATGCAATCCCAGTCCAAAGACGGATTGCAGGCTTATCCACCGCTCACAAACCCGTCTGCCGCCAACGATACCTCCGCTGAAAACAGCAACAGCCTCTGGCAACGCATCAAAGGCGGCTATGCCATGCCTGACTTGCAGTCCCCTTTCACGGCAACGCATGAATCCTGGTACGCCTCGCGCCCAGATTACGTCAAACGCATGGTTGGACGCAGCCAGAAGTACCTCTACCACATCGTCGAAGAAGTGCAGAAACGTGGCATGCCTACTGAAATAGCGCTACTTCCCATGGTGGAAAGCGCCTTCAACCCACAGGCATACTCGACCAGCCGTGCCTCCGGCATCTGGCAGTTTGTGCCTTCCACAGGCAAGCATTTCGGTCTCAAGCAGAACTGGTGGGTCGATAATCGACGGGATGTGACCGCCGCCACCGATGCAGCACTCACCTATCTGCAAAAGCTGCATGTCATGTTCGGCAGTTGGGACCTCGCCCTGGCCGCTTACAATGCCGGAGAAGGCACCGTCATGCGCGCTATCGAAAACAACCGTAAAAAGGGGCTGCCAACCGACTACCAGAGCCTGAACCTGCCCCCGGAAACAAAGAATTACGTTCCCAAGCTGCAAGCCGTCAAGAACATCGTCAACAACCCGGAGCAATACGGCCTCGATATCCAACCCATCGCCAACCAGCCGTACTTCACGCAGGTTGCCGCACCGAAGCAGATCGATGCCAAGCTGGCCGCAAAGCTGGCGGGGGTATCCCTTGAAGAATTTACCTCACTCAATCCGGAATACAACCGTCCGGTCATCACATCGACCGAAGGCACGAATGAAATCCTGCTGCCTATCGGCAAGGACGACGAATTCGCGGCCAATCTGGCGAATTACAATAAGCCACTGGTGAGCTGGCAGACCTACTACGCCAAACGCGGCGAGCGCCTGGATAACGTGGCCAGAAAATTTGGCGTCAGCGTGGCCCAATTGCGTGACGTAAACGATATCAGCGCCAAGAACAAGCTGAACGCCGCCAGACCGCTGCTGGTTCCGGCCCGCAATGAATCCGCCCCCCCCGAGCTAGCCACCGAAGAGATGGCAACGCCGCCGAAAGCCGAAGAGAAGAATGACAAGCTCGCCTCGGCAGCTAAACATCACACCGTCAACAAGGGCGAAAACATCAACACCATCGCCAAGCGTTATGGCGTCACAGCCAAACAGTTGATGGCGATGAACCATCTCAAATCCGGCAAACTAAAAAATGGCCAGACTCTGCTGGTGCAAGTGCCCCCCCCCGCCTCTGTCAAGACTGCGACCCATGCCACCCATACAGCCAAGCTTGCCAAGAGCAAGCCGGCCAAAACCCTGTATCTTGTCCGCCACGGCGACACGCTGGCCGGGGTGGCACGTAAATTCGATGTCGATACCGACGACCTGCAACGCTGGAACAAGCTGAGCGGCAGCCACATCACCCCTGGACATAAACTCGTCATTTTCAGGCCGGATGCTGCGTAATTTTCTGCTGACCGCATGCCTGGCGCTAGCCGCTTGCGGCAAACAGGCGGCCGTATCTGCGGCGGACCTGGATCGGCCTTACCCGCCTGAACAAGGCGGCGCGCTGGTTGATGCAATGAGCGGCGAACCCAGCGGACTGATCGCCATGCTGGCAGGAGAATCAGCCGCAGCGGCCATCGCCGCCAACCTGTTCAACAGCCTGCTCAAGTACGACAAAAATCTGGAACTTGAAGGCGAACTGGCCAAATCCTGGGAAGTCTCCAAGGACCAGAAAACCATCACCTTTCACCTCAAGCCCGGCATGAAATGGGCCGATGGTGCCGCACTCACCAGTGCCGACGTACTGTTTACCTGGAAACTGGTTACGGATGACAATACGCGCACCCCTTACGGTGCCGATTACAAACTGGTACTGAAAGCGGAAACCCCCAACCCGCTCACGTTCCGGGTCACCTATGCCCAGCCTTATGCGCCCGCACTGGACTCCTGGGCCGGGCTGCAGGTCCTGCCCAAGCATTTGCTGGAGGGGCAGGACATCAACACCACGCCCTTCGCCCGCCACCCGGTCGGCAGCCACTACTATCAGCTGGACGAATGGAAAAACGGCGAGCGCATTTCTCTCAAGCGCAACCCGAACGCCACTCAGGGACAAGCGCGCATCGACCGCCTGGTCTCGCGCTTTATCCCCGACCCTGCCGCACAGTTTCTTGAGCTGATGGCGGACAACATCGACTCCATGGGCCTGAGCCCCATCCAGTACGCGCGCATTTTTCCGGCACGCCCGGAACTGACCCGGAAAATCGCCCAATACAAGGAACTGGGCAATGCCTACACCTATCTGGGATTCAACCTGAAACACAAGCCTTGGGATGACCGCCGGGTACGTCTGGCCATCAATTACGCCATCGACAAACAGGAGCTGATTGATGGTGTACTGCTGGGTCTGGGCGAGCCGATTGCATCGCCCTACAAGCCCGGCACGCGCTGGAGTAACCCTAATCTCAAGCCCTATCCCTACGACCCGGCAAAAGCAAAACAACTGTTGAAAGAAGCCGGTTTCGAGGACCACGATGGCGACGGCATTCTCGACCGCGACGGCAAGCCTCTGGCTTTCGAAATTCTCACCAACCAGAACAAGCAGCGCGAACTGAGTGCAGTATTGATCCAGCGCCGCCTGAAGGAAATCGGCATCGACGTCAAAATCCGCGTGCTGGAGTGGGCCAGCTTTATCGGCCGCTTCATCAAGACCGGCGATTTCGACGTCGTTGTGCTGGGTTGGAGCCTGGGGCAGGAGCCCGATCAATTCAACATCTGGCACTCTTCGCAGCAGGATCCTGGCAAATTCAATTTCATCGGCTACAACAATCCCAAAGTCGATAAACTGCTGGAGCAAGGCCGCCTGGAGCTGAACCCCGACAAGCGCATGAAGATTTACCACCAGTTCGCGCAGCAACTCTACGACGACAGCCCCATCGTCTACCTCTATGCCGGCTACGGCCTGCCCGCGATCCACAAGCGGGTCAAAGGCATCGACAATCCGGCTCCGCCAGCCGGCATCGGACATAACTCGTACGAGTGGTACATCCCCGAGCCCCTGCGCCGTACGGAGATCGCGGAACAATGATTCGATACCTCGCCAAACGCCTGTTCTGGATGGTGCCGCTATTGGTGGGCATCAGCCTGATTTCCTTCCTGATCATGCACCTGGCTCCTGGTGACATTACCACCACCGAGGCTGGATTCAACCCCAAGGCCAGCGAAGAATCGCGCCAGAAACTGCGCAAGCTCTACCATCTCGACGAACCGCTGCTGGTGCAGTACAGCTTGTGGCTGAAGCGCATGGCAACGCTGGATTTCGGCGAGTCCTTCGCCGGCCATCAGCGCCCGGTGCTGTGGGAAAAGAAAGATGAAAAAGGCAATGTCACCAAGGGCATGATTCAAGAAGCCCTACCCATCACCCTGCTGATCAATATTCTCGGGCTGGTGCTGATCGTAGTCGCAGCTTTGCCCTTGGGTGTTATTTCTGCCGTTTATCAAAACAGGCCACCCGACCGCGCAATCACGGTATTCGTTTTCATCGGTTTCGCCGTGCCCGGCTTCTGGCTCGCGCTCATCATGATGTACTGGCTGGGCGTGGTGCATGCCTGGCTGCCGATTTCCGGCATCCATAGCCTGGGTTACGAACGCATGTCCTGGCTGGCACAGGGCTGGGATGTCGGCAGGCATCTGGCGACCCCGGTATTCATATCGGCCCTGGGCGGCTTGGCCGGGATTTCCCTGTTCGTGCGCAACGGCATGCTGGACGTGCTGCATCAGGATTACATCACCACCGCCCGCGCCAAAGGCTTGCCGGAGAACACCGTGGTCTATCGCCATGCCCTGCGCAACGCACTGCTGCCGCTCATTACCTTGCTCGGCCTTTCCATCCCTGGACTGATCGGCGGCTCCGTCATTGCAGAATCGCTGTTCGCCATTCCCGGCATGGGCAAGCTGTTCTACGACGCCGTACTGATGCGCGATTTCCCGGTCATCATGGGCATCCTGACCATCGGCGCAGCCCTGACCCTGATCGGCAACCTGCTGGCCGATATCGCCTATGCCTGGGCCGATCCACGCGTCCGGCGAGGAGTGGGGCAATGAAGCGCGCGCTATCCAACCCCCTGGCACGCTGGGGCTTCGCCATTATCGCCACCGTGCTGCTGCTGGCCCTGATCGCCCCATGGATCGCCCCCTACGATCCCGATGCCATCGACGTCAAGGCTATCCTGCTGCCCCCCGCCTCGGCTCACTGGATGGGCACCGATGGCTTGGGACGGGACGTATACTCCCGCATGCTGTTCGGCGCGCGCATCTCGCTGCTGGTCGGCTTTGTCGCAGTCGGCATCGCCACCGTCATCGGCGTCATCTTAGGCGCCATTTCAGGGTTCTATCGCGGCTGGGTCGATGTCGTCATCATGCGCCTGGTGGACGTCATGCTTTCCATCCCGACCTTCTTCCTGATCCTGGCTGTGATCGCCTTTCTAACGCCCTCCATCTGGAATATCATGATCGTGATCGGCCTCACCTCCTGGATGGGCGTGACCCGCTTGGTTCGCGCGGAATTTCTCAGCCTGCGCGAACGCGAATTTGTGTTGTCGGCGCAGACGCTGGGCGCTAAAAATACCCGACTAATCTTCCGCCACCTGCTGCCCAATAGCCTGACCCCGATCATCGTCAGTTCCGTGCTTGGCATCGCCAGCGCGGTACTGGTTGAATCCGGCCTGTCTTTCC
>DAIDAS010000073.1 GCA_027310505.1 bacterium | reverse complement strand
GCCATCCCGTTCACCACGAATCCAGCTTCCAGAGTTGTATGCCGAAAGTGCGGCTCTTAAAGCCCGTGGACCCGCGCCAAACTGGCGTACCGCCTGTCCATAAAAGTTTGTGAGAATTCTTCCCCCAACCGCCATATTCGTACACGGATCGAACACATCTCTGATTGACAAGCCGAAGGCTGGTAAATTGCGGTCATTCACTTGCGCAGGACCTAGAGACACCGTATGGCCATTAGCGATCAAACTGGTGGCCATGGCAACTGCAGAATCAACAGACCCCATGTAATACGATCGAACCAACTGTTTTCTTTGCGCCCATGGCATATTCTTCGGTCCGGCATCCGCAATCGCGAATTGATGGCCACGGGATTCAGCAGAAATGACAGCAGCCATAGTTTCCGGGTGTACCGTTGGTGCACACTGCGCAATCAGCTGTGCAAACTCAGGGGATACACCACGAACTTGCGCAGCAGAATCACCACACCACATGGTAAATAACAGGACCGGTAGCAAGGGTGCGATTCGAAACCGATTAATGATCAGCACGATGTTTTTCATCTCAGAAGGCCGATAGCGCAACCACTTTATCCAGTAACGCCACATCCTGAACCAGGGTTCTAATTTGCTCTTGCTCTTCAGCCGATAGCACACGTGTTTCAGCCGCGTACCGGCTTTTAGGTTTGGCCACTAGTTCTGGCGCTGGCTCAACCACATTCTCGGTAGAAACATTGTCCTCACTATTTACAACGCTAGTTACCCTATTCCTTAACGCCTCGCGCGAAGCTGCCCATTTATCGCCAGGCGTGCTTTCCTTAACCTCCGCCACCTCGACTTCAGGCTCTTCCACCTTCGCAACCCGCAATACGGCAGACTGTTTCGGCGCCGGTATCTTTGCCCGAGCCAACATCACCTCGTTCTCGTAATAAAAGGCCTTTCGGCCATAAACAGGTGGCTGACCTTTAATGAAAACGACCATATCCTGATCATGAAGCATCAGGAATTCGTCAGCAGTCATCAGATCCCGAGCAGTCTTGCTTGTACTCAACGACACTGAGCCCGCTTTTATGCCGATCATGTCCCGACTTGTCGAAGCACTTTCTTCTGTGATTGTTGTCTTCCCGGACATCCGCGCAAGCTTTTCTGCCGTCTCGATTTTATTCGGGGCATACACGATTCTGGTTTCGGCACCAGAATCAAACGACTGCTTATCCCCATACAACTCTTCTACCTGGGTAATGTCCTGTACCAGCATGAACATCCGGATGCCATACCCTGCCACATACCCTAATGCTTCCTGCAAGATGGGCAGTTTCTTCAATGAGGTAGCCTCATCGATAATCATCAGCAGCTGATGGGTGTAATTCTTAGCACTACGCCCATCAGCGAATGCCATGTCTGCAGCATTACGCCGGATAAAAAGGGCATAAAACAAGCGAGTCAGCGGCGTCATGCGCTCCATATCGGCTGGCCCGACCACGTAATACAGAGACACGGCTTTTTCACTGGTCATCAAATCTCGAACCAGGAAATCTGAACAACAGGTATTCATGGCCACAACCGGGTCCAAATACAAGGACAACAGCGACTTCGCAGTAGACAACACGCCAGAACGGTCTTTGTCTTCCTTGTTAAGCATGGTTTGCGCGGCGTTTGCAACCATCGGATGCGTTTTCGTCGGCCTGCCGAGGGTGTCCTTCCAGCCCATTTTTCCATCGGGATCGTGTATGGCATTCTTCATATGCTCATACATCTGCTTATCAGAGTCCCAATTCGGATCCCCAAGGAACAACGCAATACCCGCTAACGACCCGTTCTTTTCCGCGTAACGCATGTGCAATGCTAACGCAGTCATGAACTCATAACCCGCCTTGTCGAAATAGTCTTCCAAGCCCTTACCCTCGGGATCGCAAGCCATCGACATAATCATTTGTGAGTCAGATACATCATGCAGGGTGTAAATGCGAATTTCATCCAGTGGATTCCATCGTGCCCCAGTACCATCAGTGCATGACGGCTCATATTTGATGACATGCTGCCCGGCAGCCGCCCGGAAGCCGGCTGTTAAGGCATACGCCTCCCCTTTCGGGTCATTCACCATGACCGAATCCCTCCACGTCAGCAAGGTTGGCAAAACCAAACCAACCCCTTTGCCTGATCGTGTCGGACAGAACGCAAAAATATGGGTATTCCCGCCGTCGCGCATCATCTCGATCTTGTTGACCACAGATTTGCGTACTGCAAATTTGGGACGACTATTGCCATCGCGTTCTGGTTCCTGGCGGAAAAAAGCCAGTCCTTTACCTCGCTTCAGCTTTGGCTTATAGCGCAGCTTGAATTTTCTGTGCGAAGGGTGGATGACCTTCCCGCGCGAATCCAGCATCACGGAGCCAACCACCACCCCTTCGGCTTTATAACCCCGTCCCGAGATAAACCCGGTCTTATCAACATCCTCACGTTCTGCCCAGTGCGCAGTACCGTGCAATCCATCCATGCCGGTCGTATATCGCCCCAGCCATACTGCTACCGCCATCCCGAAAACAATCGACAACACCAATGCTGATCCACCCATCATCAGCATCATGTGAACATTCGCCTTCAACACCTCGACATCGGCTAATCGCCATCCCCACATAATCCAATCTGTCGGAACATAAAAGGCAAATTTCGACGTTCGAAATAATGCTTCACCCAAATTTGGATCGTACTGGTATTGGGCTGCGAACCACTGTGTCGGCAATGCGCCAAAACCCGCGAATGAAAGAATCATCAACGTGAATGCAATGATTGCATTCTGTGTCGGCGACCTTCTCGACGTATAGGTAGGAAGCGGAGTCTTTGCCATGTCCAATTAATTCAAACAGAAATCCAAATAAATAATGAATCGATCTTTTGCTGCAAAAGCCGACTTAAACAAGTCCGGGCTCCATCAACATCGGCCAGTCTGTTGAAGTACCTTTGAGGGTTGCACGGAGCTTGGCCACAGTGTCCTCATATTCTTTAAGGCTCGCGTAGCCAAGCGCCCTGAATTCAGGAGATTGACTTTGAATAAGCGACATTGCAGCGCCCGAATTCCTGGCAACCACGACACGCTGCACAATCTCAGGGGCGACCTGCTCCACCCCGGCCACAACTTGTACAACTTGCCCTTGCACCAAGAAAACCTGCTCTTTTGACACCGCCATAACCAATTTCCCATCCAAAAAATGTTTTGCTAATGATACCAGTTAATTAATATTGTTAATTAAATAATTGACTTTTGCAACGCAACAGCGGACCAGCACACATCGATGATATTTGTGAACTGTTCCGCCCCTGCTGACGCGATTGAAAGAACTTACCGCTCAGCACCAATGCCAAGTTCCAATTGTTTCCCGTTTACCTGGCCACGGC
>DAIDAS010000070.1 GCA_027310505.1 bacterium | reverse complement strand
GCTTCTGTTCGACCAACCCAAAATCCAGCATGCTGACATCGGCGAGACTAACCTTGAGAGGCTCGTTGGCGCCGCCGAGAGTGGCACAACCAGCCAGCGCAAGCAAACATACCCAAACCACGGCGACCCATTGACGCATGGCACTTCTCCTTTATGACCCAGGCGGCTTGCGTTCAAAACACGAAGCCATTCGCGGCAGTGCAGACGCCAACCCGCTTGCATCCGCATGTCACATCACTTACAGTCCCGCCATTATGCACCCCTGCGGCACCTGGACATTCTGCCATGCTTACCCAGCTTAATGCACATTTCCTCAATCACTTGCTCGACCAGAACTCATGGGCGGCAGATCGCCTGCGCCCCTTGGGCGGGAAAGCGATCGAACTCGCCCTGCCCCCTTTCCGGACGCGGCTGCTCATCCTCGACAACGGCCAGTTCGACCCCGCCCCTGACGAGACCGCAGTACTGGCCTCATTGAGCCTGAGGCCAGGTGCGGCCCTGCGCTTCATGCTCGACCGCCAGCTCGACGCTACGCAGTTAAGCATCGAGGGCGACACGGAACTGGCGACCGAGGTCGGCAAGGTTTTGCAGGGCCTGCGCTGGGACATAGAAGAAGACCTGAGCCGCGTGGTGGGCGACATTCCGGCACACCAGCTGACAGAGACCGGCACGCACATCCGGCGGGAGCTTGGCCGCCAGGCAGCCTCCATTGCCGGCATGTTCGCCGAATACTGGCTGGAAGAAGATCCGCTGATCACCAAGAAAACCCATCTGGCGCAATTCTCACGCGACGTAGATGCGCTGCGCGAGGACGCCGAACGACTGGAGAAGCGCCTCGAACGGCTGGAGCAGAGTCGCCGATGAACCTGTTCCGTCTGTTCCGCATCATCTCCACCACCCTGCGTTTCGGGCTGGATGAATTCATCCTCGGCCACGCCCGCCTGCGCGCGCTCAACACCCTCGTGCGCGGCATGCTGTTCTGGCGTCACTTCACCGAGCCACGCGGCGTTCGCCTGCGGCGGGCGCTGGAAAAGCTCGGCCCGATTTTCGTCAAGTTCGGCCAGATGCTTTCCACGCGCCGCGACCTGATCCCGCTGGATATCGCCGATGAACTCGTCAAGCTGCAGGATCAGGTTCCGCCCTTCCCTGCGGAACAGGTGCTGGAAATCGTGTTCCAGTCATACGGCAAAGCCGCCCATGAAATTTTCGCGGAATTCAATCCGGTGCCCGTTGCCAGCGCCTCGGTGGCGCAAGTGCACTTTGCCACCCTGATGGATGGCACGCCGGTCGCGGTCAAAATCCTGCGTCCCGGCATTGGTGCCGTCATCGAAAAGGATCTGGCGCTGCTAGACAGCGCAGCCTGGCTGCTGGAAAAACTGTGGTCGGACGGCAAACGCCTCAAGCCGCGCGAAGTGGTGGCCGAATTTGCCAAGCACATCCACAACGAGCTCGACCTGATGCTGGAGGCTGCCAACTGTTCGCAACTGCGCCGCAACTTCAGCGATGGGCGCCTGTTGCTGGTACCCGAAGTGCACTGGGACTGGTGCCGCGAACAGGTCATGGTGATGGAGCGCATGGAAGGCACGCCCATCAGCCAGGTAGCACGATTACGCGAACTGGGGGTGGATATCCCCAAACTGGCACGCGACGGCGTCGAAATTTTCTTCACTCAGGTCTTCCGCGACGGTTTTTTCCACGCCGACATGCACCCCGGCAATATCCTGGTGGCCGACAACGGACGCTATATCGCGCTCGATTTCGGCATCATGGGCACCTTGAGCGATACCGACAAGCAGTACCTTGCGCGCAACTTCCTGGCCTTTTTCCAGCGCGATTACCGCGAAGTCGCCCGCGCCCATATCGAATCAGGCTGGGTACCGAAAGATACGCCGCTGGATGCGTTCGAGAACGCCATCCGCGCTGTGTGCGAACCGGTGTTCGACAAGCCGCTCAAGGACATTTCATTTGGACGCACGCTGCTGCGACTGTTCCAGACTTCGCGCCGTTTCGGCGTCGAAATCCAGCCGCAGCTGGTCATGCTGCAGAAAACCCTGCTCAACATCGAAGGACTGGGGCGTGAACTCGACCCGGAGCTTGACCTGTGGAAGACCGCAAAACCTTACCTTGAGCGCTGGATGAGCGAGCAACTGGGGTGGCGCAGTTTGCTGGAAAACCTCCGCAGCGAAGCGCCGCAATGGGGAAGAATCCTGCCGCAACTGCCGCGACTGCTGGGCACCTACCTGCAGCGCGACGATGCAACTCAACTGGCCGGGGAACTGCGCCGGCTGACGCACGAGCAGCGCCGCCAAACTTGCATGCTATGGATCGTGGCAGGCCTGCTAGGCTTGCTGGGGCTGGTGGAATTGATGAGTTTTACTGTCTGGCTGCTGGGTTAGCCGCCCACCATCGCCTTGATTTTATCGGGCTCCAGACGCAGCAACGCGCCGATATCCCGATAATCGTCCGGTAGCGCGGCATCGTCCCACCCGTTGGCGGAATGCCGCGCCAGATTTACCGCCAGCATCACGTTCTGTACGCGCGGGGTATTGTCTTGCGCCGGGTCCATCAGGTTCAGCAGCAGTGCGGGCAGATGCCATTCGGTCGCCAGCGCGCGCTGCAGGTCCACGCCCTTGAAGCCCAGCACCTGCTCCTGCACCGCTGCGCTGCGCAGCGTCTTGTCGGTATCCTGCCGCTTCCGGATTTCCAGCATCTGCGCCGGATTGAAACACCACATCAACATTTCGGCCAAATACGTCAGCAAGGAAGAAACGCGGATTTCTTCCGCGTGCAGGTCGTGCAGCAGCAACGCCCAATCGAAGGCGTAGTGCGCGGAACGCTGCGCCCGCCGCACGGTATGCAGCAGGTGCACCAGCGCATCGAGGTGGTCATGCAGCACGTCTTCGACGACGGGTGTCGGTGGAATTTCGCGGAAAAAAGTACCGAACCCCATCATCATGATGGCCTGTTCCACCTGCACCAGCTCATAGGCCTGATGGGGATGTTTATGGGCCTGGAGATAACGCAGCAGCTTGGCCGTCATCAGCGGGTCATTGGT
>DAIDAS010000067.1 GCA_027310505.1 bacterium | reverse complement strand
AGCCTGAATAATAACACAGCCTCATACGGAGGAAGCCCATGAATTGGTTGCGGAAATTCCTGTTGAACAGGCCGTCGAGGGACTTCCGGAGACCGTGCGGCATCCTTTGATTCGCCTGGAGGCCGCTACATGGGACGCAGGTCGACCTGGCTTATGGTAGCTGCTCCGGCTGTTTCCCCGGAGGGGTCAGGAATCCCAGCGGGTGATTCACGAATCGCCTTAATAGTAGCGTCGCCAGCTGCAGCACATCACGGATCCCCAGGTTGCGGGATTTCATCGCGACATACAAGGCCAGGGTGAAGCTGACGACAAGATTGACGAGGGCGATGCCGAACACCCCGGCGATAGCCCATGGCAAGAGATCGATGGCATTGGATATCCCGGTCGTGGTTAGCGCCATCCCCAGGTTGGCGCTGGAGAAGGCCACGTGGCGAATATCCACTGGCAGGCCGGTTAGCACGCCCAGTACACCGACGATGCCCAGGTACATGCCAAAGAACAGATTGCCGAGAATCGCGCCATAATGGGTGTCCAGATACAGGCCGAGCCGGCTGGCGCGGTTTTCGCCCAGCCATTTCAATGCCGGGGCGTTGCCGATACGAGAAGACAGGCGATGATAGCGTGCCTTGTTGTCGAAGTAGCCGGAAACCAGGCCGGAAAGAAACAGGCCGACGCCTGCCACGGCAGCAAAGAACAGGGCACCGCTATGCAATGGATCCAACTCGTGCAACAGGTGGATGGCTTTTTCCGAAGAGGCCACCGGGGTGCCGAATAACATTGGCCAGGTGAATGTGATCAGGCAGGCGACCGGCAGGGCTAGTCCGATATTGCCGAGAACCGCGACGAACTGGGTACGCACGACATTCTGTGCCAGGTCGCCGAGCCGTTCGAGTTCCCGCGGCCGTGCCTCTTCGAGGGTTGCGGCGATTGCGGCGGCGGTCATGGCCGGCTGTTTGGTCGCGACTGTAAATCCCAGCAGGTGGATCAGCACAAAACCGATGCCGTAGTTGAGGCCATAGGCAATGCCCTCGGTGAGCGGCGGGAGATGCAACAGGGAAAGCCGTATTTTCAGCATGGCCATGACCCCGATGATGATCCCCCCGCCAGCCGCGCTGCGCGCCATTGCCCACCAGGCAGAACGATCTTCGGCAATGTAGAGTTCGCCGTGGCGGCTGGCATGGTCGGTGATGTTGCGAGCCATGAGGCTTACGCTTTCGCCTACGAACCCTTTGATGTGGTGCCCGGTTTGCACTGCCGTGACCAGTGATTTCAACAACGCTACGGCATGATCTGCGCGATTCATGGCGACGATCAGGTCCAACAGTTCGCGCAGCCGAAATATCAGCTGATTTAAGCGTGCCAGCAGGTAGGTCAGCCGGATGCTGATGCCGTTTTCGCCAGCTTTGCGCCGAACGCGTGCCAGTACGGTCGCGCACTGGTCCAGCAGCACATCGGTATTGCGCACTTCGTCTTGAGAAAGGTCGTCCCCACCCGAGCGGGCGCGCTCCAGAATCGGCACCAGCATGGCGTTTTGGGCGAGGAAAGGGGATTCGTGGCGCTCCAGTGCCGGCTCGGCGCGAAGCAGTTCGCGATCGAGCGCGGTGCCGGAAATGCGGTAGGAAACAACACGTACCGCTTCGTAGACATTCGCCATGGCCGGAGCTTGGTCGAGTTTGACCAGGCCCATGGCCAGCCCGAGTTCAAGCCAGGTCGCGTTGCTGACGGCATATACCCATTCATGATCGGAAGAGACAGGGAATACCTGGCGCAGGATATCATCCAGCAACTGGTCGTTATCAGGGGGCGGTGGCAGCAGGCGCTGGCCGAGCCGCTGGATAAGTTCGAGCCAGAACCCCAGCGCGGAGCGGATGCCGGTCTCGGCGTAAAACGCGCTTTGGTGTGGCAGGGAAATCAGTGCCTGCAGGTCTTCTGCGAGCAAGGCCGCTTCGTTAGGGAATTTGTTCAGGCGGGCGATTTCGCCCCAGATGTTGCGTTCGGCCCCTGCCACGTCGTCGGCCGAGGCGGGACGCAGGCGGTCGACCAAAGCGATGATGCGTTCAATACTGGCGTTTGACGGGTTCATAATATGCCTTCGATGGGTTGGGTCGGTGGGCTTATGATTGACGCAAGCCGCAACAGGTTGCAGGGTTCGTGGCCGATCCAGCAATTCGAGCCGTCTGGAATCGCTTATCAGGATAGCGATTAGCGCTGTCTTGAAGTTTACTTTTTTTGACAAGCCGGATGCAACCATGCGGCGAGCGAGGGCAGCGGCGCTTCGTATTGCTCTGCCGCAGGACAAGTTGCATGGTTGTGCACCTCGCGGCTGTTATAATGGTAAAAAAAGGGAATTACATGGAACTCAACTCAAAACAAGTCAGCCACCTGCGGGCGCTGAGCCATAATCTGAATCCGGTGGTCATGATCGGCAACAACGGTCTGACCGAACAGGTGTTGCGTGAAATCGATGTCAGCCTGAATGCGCACGAACTGATCAAGATCAAGGTGTTCGGCGATGATCGCGCGCAGCGCTTGC
>DAIDAS010000054.1 GCA_027310505.1 bacterium | reverse complement strand
TTTTCCCGGCTTGATGGCCATGCGTTTGAACGCAGCCAAAGCCGCGCTGCGTACGCGAGGCAAGGGTTCGGAAAAGGTGCGATAGACGAGACCGCCCATCTGGTGTGACGCGGCAACGCCGCCACCGACGCCACCTGCGGTCAGAGCCACCCCGGCACAGCCGGAGAGATGCAGCGTGAGAACTGACAAAGCTAGAATGTTGATATTTCTCATTGTTGGCGAACACCTGAGAATCAATCAGAGTTTGTTATACATCCCATTGCAGACCCGGTCAATCCGGCTTGTCAATCAGGACTTACGCTTCGCCATATTCTTTGAGTTAGCGTCAGCTTCGCGAAAGGTTGGTTGCGTATCGTGGTGTTTGCAGTGCCTTGATATGCAAGGCGGAACCGATAAGACATCCACTACTTGAAAAGGAGTTTGATATGTTGAAGAAATTGCTTGCAGTTGTTTTTTCGGTTGCTTTGATCGGTGCAAGCGGTATGGCTCTGGCCGCGAAACATGGCGGAGAAGCTGGTGGCCATTCTGCCAAGCATATGAGTAGCGAAGGTATGGAAAACACTAACGGCCCTGAATCCGCAGATCGCGACAAAGGTCAGGCGCGTGCCGAGGACCGTAGACATGAGGAAGGGCAAGCAAATGAAAAGCCTGCTGAGCCTGAAAAACACGGACACGGCAAGCATGGCAATAAGCACTGATATGTAACCACTCCAAACAAACCCGCTTCGGCGGGTTTGTTGCGGATGTCAGAGATTGAGAGGCTGTGGCAGGTTATTCACGCCTCTCCACAAACAAGCTGTTCCCGCTAATTTTTTTTGCCTGCTTCTTTGCTGCCGCAGCGGCGCTGGAGACTTCCTGATGTGACTTGAAAGTGCCCGGCAGTACCTTGACGGCACCAATAGAGAAGCTGACCAGAGGGTGAAATTTTTTCTTGCCTTGTCGGTCTTCTGCTTTGATTCCGCCGTGGGCAAGGGCATCGTCAGTGTAGAAAGATTTCGCCTTTTCGGCAAAACGGTGCAGCAGATTCTGACAACGCTCTTCCCAATCAGGGCTTTGGAACAGGACGATGAAATCATCGCCGCCAATATGGCCAAGAAAGTCCACTTGAGGCACGCAGATTTTCTCAAGCAATTTGCCTGCAAGCTGAATGACATCGTCTCCCCGCTTATAGCCGTAGACGTCATTGAAAGGCTTGAAGTTATCCAGGTCGAAATAGCAGGCAACGAACGGGATTTGCCCGTGCAGCAGGGTTTCTATTTGCTCGTTGATCGGGACATTGCCGGGCAGCATCGTCAGTGGATTGGCATAGCGTGCCGCACTGATCTGCATTTGTGTGATTAGTCGCAACAGGTCATGTCCGCTGCCCATGCCGGCATAATGCCCATTGTCGGTCACAATGTAACCGGTTAAAAGGTGTTGCGGGTCGCTTTGCAGCATCAGGTCGCTCAACTCGTTCGGGCTGGCTGATTTCTCTACCACCACTGGATGGTGGTCCATCATCGTTTTGCAGGGGCGGCGACCATACAGTTCTCGGTGATATTGCCGTGCAAAGCTGTTAATCATGTGTTGGCGGCTGATAATTCCAACCGGAACCCCATCTTTCACTACCGGGATGGAGTTTAGCTCAGGATGTTGTTCGAACAGGCTAAATACCTGTTCGTTGGAACACTCGGGTGTGACGCATGGAACCTGCCGCATCAGACTTTCTACGGTAGGTCGTTGGAGGGTACCCTGATGGGCGGGGGATGCAGCCGATGATTTTTTGTTATGCAATTGAATATCCATGGCGGATAAGCTCATTAATTCTTGCTTTCAACCTCATTCCGTCGAGTATGTGGTACATATATTCCGTAAGACTCCTGGCGTCATTGGCCCATGGCATTTTTATGCGGCTTTATATTATTATATCAGTTGGTTAATTTGTTAGGTTATCCTAATATGGCGTCGATTGAAAGTGACGGAAATGTTAAAAACCTTCAGGTCGGCGTCACGATCTTGCTGGTTTCCTCAATCGACGTTGATGCCAATGACGGTTGATGTTGGATAGGGTCAAGTCTTCAAGCGTCTGGCACTGAAACTTCATGCTGTGTTGTTTAAGGGTAATACCCGCTTTGTGGTGGTGGAGGCTTGCTGCCGGCCATTTGTTCAAATGCAAGCTTCTGAGATAGTAATTGGTGGCGCTTTCACTGACCCAGGCGATACCCTCTGTTGTCCAGAAGTTCCATTCCATCTGGTAGCTTACTGAGAATTCAAGATAGTCTTTGTGGTGCTGGATGAGCGCAAACTCAAATCCCTGTATTTCTTCCATTTCTTAAGCCAATTAAAGTTGGATTTCGGTCAGGCCAGCTTAGAACCACATGCCAGATCCAGAATATCCAGTCTCAGTTCTATCAGCCTTTTGATATGGTTCAGCAAGCCCGGTGTTTGCCTGATCAAGCGCTCCAGACGATTCCGGTCGATGGGTATCAACCCGCAATCCGATGAGGCGATGACGGTTGTTCTCCTGATGGTGTTGTTGAATCGGCATTCTTCCCCCACCAAGCACCCCGCTGATCCGATTTCCACCAGTTTCCCATTGGCTTGAATCGCCAGGTCCCCATATTTCACCACGTACATGTGGTCTCCCATGGTTCCTTGCCGATATAGCTCGCTACCAGCCGGGAGCTTCAGGAGGCAATTTTCGTTGGGGAATAATTGCGCAAGATTATGAATACGTTGAAACATCGTGACAGCCCCCAAGAAATGGTATAAATTGTTTACACTGAATAGTTAATCAGGATGATGTTGTCCGAGTAAATGTACCACTAATTCACTAGGAGGTGTGTGACATGTCAGTGAAACCCCAATCCCAACCCAAGCCTAGCAAAGCCACGGAAGGAAAAGCCGCTGAAGTGGCTTCCTCCCCGGTGAAGACGCCCAAGGTCAATGCTGCCAAAAAGATCGACCCTGTTGTGCCCACCGTCAAGTCAGTCAAAGGTGAAAAACACAAAAAGCCGAAGATGGTCAGGGATAGTTTCACCATGCCTGAGGGTGACTATGCGCATATTGCCGCGCTCAAGGAGCGATGCCTCAAGGCCGGTGTCAGTGCCAAGAAAAGTGAGTTGCTTCGCGCGGCCTTGAATTGCCTGGCACGTCTGTCCGATAAGGCATTGAGCAAGGCTATCACCGATCTTGAGGTCATCAAGACCGGGCGGCCAGCCAAAAACTGACGCGTATTAGGGAGCGCTTGAAATGGGAAACAAGACGGAAATCAAATGGCTGGATATTCCGGAAGAGCACGATTACCCTGCGGCGGAATCCTACCTGAGCCTAATCTACGATGCGCAGAGCGCTGCCAGTTTTTCTCAGCAATTGAAGGCGGCCCCCATGTCCGGATTCAAAGCCAAGGATATCTTCAGGGCTTCCAGTCTGTCCTTGTTGGGCGTCAGCAACTCCCATGTGGAAAAAGACCGCAAAAAGATTCTGGCTGGACACGCACTCTCGCCGTTGCTGCTCGTCAGGGATAAAGCCAATGGCAAGGTGGTCATCGCGGATGGCTATCACCGCCTGTGCTCGGTCTATGGGTTTGATGAGGACGCCGTCATCCCTTGCAAAATTGTTTGATGAACGGTTGCCCGATCGCCTGTTGTTGACCGGGCTAACGGGCTTTGTCCTTCAGCCCGGCAAGATAGCGGCTGACAGCCCAGTGGGAGCCGCCCCAGCCCAATAGCGCCGCGGTTCCGATCAGGGCGAGGCAGGCCTGGGCATCCAGCATGTGCAGGCGGAAGTCGGAGGCATAAAGTCGCGCCAGATCGTCGATCGAGAGATTGAACATGGATACGGCGCAGAGCAGGATCAGCCA
>DAIDAS010000045.1 GCA_027310505.1 bacterium | reverse complement strand
TCTTCTTCGGCAGACCGCACTGGTGCAGCTTGAGTTGCGGACCCACCACGATCACGGAACGGCCGGAGTAGTCGACGCGCTTGCCCAGCAGGTTCTGACGGAAGCGACCGCCCTTGCCCTTGATCATGTCGGCCAGCGACTTCAGCGGACGCTTGTTGGCGCCCGTCATGGCTTTGCCGCGACGACCGTTGTCCAGCAGCGAGTCCACGGACTCCTGCAGCATGCGCTTTTCGTTGCGCACGATGATTTCCGGCGCCTTCAGTTCCAGCAGACGCTTCAGGCGGTTGTTACGGTTGATGACGCGACGATACAGATCGTTCAGGTCAGAAGTGGCGAAGCGGCCGCCATCCAGCGGTACCAGCGGACGTAGTTCCGGCGGCAGCACCGGCAGCACTTCTAGGATCATCCATTCCGGCTTGATGCCGGACTTCTGGAATGCCTCGAGCACCTTGAGGCGCTTGGCGATCTTCTTGATCTTGGCCTCGCTTCCGGTTTCGGACAGTTCGCGGCGCAGCTTTTCCACAACGCCATGCAGGTCCATGGTGCGCAACAGTTCGCGCACGCCTTCGGCACCCATGATGGCGCTGAATTCGTCACCGTATTCTTCCACCTTGGCTAGGTAGTCGTCTTCGGTCAGCAACTGGCAACGGGTCAGCGGGGTCATGCCCGGGTCGATCACGATGTAGGCTTCAAAGTACAGCACACGCTCGATGTCGCGCAGGGCGATGTCCAGCACCATGCCCAGACGGCTGGGCAGGGACTTCAGGAACCAGATGTGCGCAACCGGAGAGGCCAGCTCGATGTGGCCCATACGCTCGCGACGCACCTTGGACAGGGTGACTTCGACGCCGCACTTTTCGCAGATCACGCCGCGATGCTTGAGGCGCTTGTACTTGCCGCACAAGCACTCGTAATCCTTGGTCGGGCCAAAGATCTTGGAGCAGAACAGACCGTCACGCTCCGGCTTGAAAGTACGGTAGTTGATGGTTTCCGGCTTCTTTACCTCACCGTAAGACCACGAACGGATCTTTTCGGGGGAAGCCAGCGCAATCTTGATTGCGTCGAATTCTTCTTCCTGGGTAACCTGCTTGAATAAATCCAGTAGAGCTTTCACGCGATTCTCCTTAGTTACGGTCCAGGTCAATATCAATAGCGAGCGAACGGATTTCCTTCACCAGCACGTTGAACGATTCCGGCATGCCGGCATCGATCTTGTGTTCGCCCTTGACGATGTTCTCGTAGACCTTGGTACGACCGGAAACGTCGTCCGACTTGACGGTGAGCATTTCCTGCAGGGTGTAGGAAGCACCATAGGCTTCCAGTGCCCACACTTCCATTTCACCGAAGCGCTGGCCACCGAACTGCGCCTTGCCACCCAGCGGTTGCTGGGTAACCAGGCTGTATGGGCCAGTGGAACGGGCATGCATCTTGTCATCGACCAGGTGATGCAGCTTGAGCACGTGCATGTAACCGACGGTCACCGGGCGCTCGAAAGTATCGCCAGTGCGGCCATCGACCAGCTTGACCTGCGTCTTGCCGGCAGCGAACTGCAGCTGCTTGGTGCGCGGATCGTCGTCA
Source organism: bacterium (assembly GCA_027310505.1). Taxonomy (GTDB): domain Bacteria; phylum Pseudomonadota; class Gammaproteobacteria; order Burkholderiales; family Methylophilaceae; genus CAIJXJ01. The sequence goes on along the minus strand of DAIDAS010000045.1, from coordinate 7,466 downwards.
GGGAAGGCGAGATCCAGCATTGCACGGATTTCTTCTTCCGCCGCGCCGTCGAACACCGGGGTCGCGAACGGAACGCCCTTCTTCAGGTTTTCAGCCAACTCCAGCACTTCGATGTCAGACAGCGACTTGATGTCTTCGGACTTGCCAGTGTTGTTGTATATCTTGTCGAGGAACTGGCGCAACTCGGCCGTCTTGGCCTGTGCCGCGAGCATCTCTTCGATACGCAGGCCCAGCCCCTTCGCAGCCCAGCCCAGGTGTACTTCCAGAATCTGACCGATGTTCATACGCGACGGCACGCCCAGCGGGTTCAGCACGATATCCATCGGCGTACCGTCTGCCATGTGCGGCATGTCCTCCACCGGCACGATCTTGGAGATCACGCCCTTGTTACCGTGGCGGCCTGCCATCTTGTCGCCAGGCTGGATACGACGCTTGACGGCCAGGTAAACCTTGACCATCTTCTGCACGCCGGCAGGCAGTTCATCGCCCTGGGTCAGCTTGCGCTTTTTCTCTTCGAAGCGGTTGTCGAACTCGATGCGGGCCTGCTCCAGGCTTTCTTTCTGCTGCTCCAACTGGCGCGCGGCCTCTTCATCCGCCAGGCGGATGTCGAACCAGTCGTAGCGAGCCACGCCGTCCAGATACTCGTTGGTCAGGGTTTCACCCTTCTTCAGCTTCTTCGGGCCACCGTTGGCGACCTTGCCTTCCAGCAGGCGACGGATACGGCCGAACAAGTCGTCTTCCACAATGCGCATCTGGTCAGCCAGATCCGTCTTGTAGTGCTTGAGCTGATCGTCAATGATCTGCTGGGCACGCTTGTCACGCTCGATGCCTTCACGGGTGAACACTTGCACGTCGATCACGGTACCGCTCATGCCGGACGGCACGCGCAGCGAGGTGTCCTTCACGTCGGAAGCTTTTTCGCCAAAGATGGCGCGCAGCAGCTTCTCTTCCGGCGTCAGCTGGGTTTCGCCCTTCGGCGTCACCTTGCCGACCAGCACGTCACCGGCCTCGACTTCAGCGCCGATGTGGATGATGCCGGATTCGTCCAGACGGCCCAGCATGCGCTCGGACAGGTTGGAGATGTCAGACGTGATTTCTTCGGCACCCAGCTTGGTGTCGCGAGCCACAACGGACAGCTCTTCGATATGAATCGAGGTGTAGCGGTCATCGGCCACCACGCGCTCGGAAATCAGGATCGAGTCTTCGAAGTTGTAGCCGTTCCACGGCATGAACGCCACCAGCATGTTCTGGCCCAGTGCCAGTTCGCCCATATCGGTCGAAGCACCGTCGGCCACCACGTCGCCGCGGGCGATCACATCGCCGATCTTGACCAGCGGACGCTGGTTGATGTTGGTGTTCTGGTTGGAACGGGTGTACTTGGTCAGGTTGTAGATGTCCACGCCCACTTCGCCAGCCGCAGCTTCAGCGTCGTGCACGCGCACCACGATACGACCGGCGTCGACGTAGTCAACCACACCGCCGCGGCGTGCGGTCACCACCGTGCCCGAGTCAACGGCCACGGTGCGTTCGATACCAGTGCCGACCACGGCCTTTTCGGCGCGGAGGCAGGGCACGGCCTGACGTTGCATGTTGGCGCCCATCAAGGCACGGTTCGCGTCATCGTGTTCCAGGAACGGGATCAGCGAAGCCGCCACGGACACGATCTGCCCCGGCGCCACGTCCATGTACTGGATGCGATCCGGTGACGACATGGTAAATTCGTTGTGGTGACGCGCGGAGATCAGGTCATCGGTAAATTTGCCGGACTTGTCCAGATCACTGTTGGCCTGCGCGATCACGTACTGGCTTTCTTCGATGGCGGACAGAAAATCGATCTTGTCCGACACCTTGCTGCCGTCGACACGACGGTACGGTGTTTCCATGAAACCGTACTCGTTGGTACGGGAGTACAGCGCCAGCGAATTGATCAGGCCGATGTTCGGGCCTTCCGGCGTTTCGATCGGGCACACGCGGCCATAATGGGTCGGATGCACGTCGCGCACTTCGAAGCCTGCACGTTCGCGGGTCAAACCGCCCGGGCCCAGTGCCGAAACACGACGCTTGTGGGTGATTTCAGACAACGGGTTAGTCTGGTCCATGAACTGGGACAGCTGCGACGATCCGAAGAACTCACGGATCGCGCTCGACACCGGCTTGGCGTTGATCAGGTCGTGCGGCATCAGATTTTCGGACTCAGCCTGGCTCAGGCGCTCCTTGACGGCGCGCTCCACGCGCACCAGACCGGCACGGAACTGGTTCTCAGCCAATTCGCCCACCGAACGCACGCGGCGGTTGCCGAGGTGATCGATATCGTCGATCTCGCCGCGGCCATTGCGCAGTTCGACCAGCACACCGATCACTGCCAGGATATCTTCATTGGACAGCGTGACTGCGCCCTCTGCACCTTGCGGGCCGACCTTGTCGTAGAAACGCTTCAGCCAGTTGGCAGTACGCTCTTCAATCTTTTCCGGGTAAGCGCGACGATTGAACTTCATGCGGCCCACGGCAGACAGGTCATAGCGCTCTTCGCTGAAGAACAGACCGTTGAACAGGGCTTCCACCGCCTCTTCGGTCGGCGGTTCGCCCGGGCGCATCATACGGTAGATGGCCACGCGTGCTGCATACTGGTCAGGGATTTCGTCAATGCGCAGGGTCTGCGAAATGTAATCGCCATGATCCAGATCGTTGGCATACAGCGTATTGATCTTGGTCACGCCAGCTTCGCGCAGCTTTTCCAGCAACGATTCCGTAATCTCGTCGTTGGCGTTCGCAACGACTTCACCGCTTTCCTTGTCGACGACGTTGACGTTGATGGTGCGGCCCAGCAGGAAATCATCGGGCACCGCGATCTTGCTGATGCCGGCCTTTTCCATGTCACGAATATGCTTGACGGTGATGCGCTTATCCTTGGCAACGACGACCTGGCCATCCTTGTCGAGGATGTCGAACTTGGCCACTTCGCCGCGCAGACGTTCAGGCACCAGTTCGAACTGGACGCCCTTCTTGCCGATGTGGAAGGTATCCACGTCGTAGAACGTTTCCAGAATCTGTTCCGGAGTATAGCCCAGCGCCTTCAGCAGGATCGTCACCGGCATCTTGCGGCGACGGTCGATACGGAAGTACAGGTAATCCTTAGGATCGAACTCGTAATCCAGCCACGAACCACGGTAAGGAATGATACGCGCCGAGAACAGCAGCTTGCCGGAAGAATGGGTCTTGCCGCGGTCATGCTCAAAGAACACGCCCGGGCTGCGGTGCAGCTGGGAAACGATGACGCGCTCGGTTCCGTTGATGACGAACGAACCGTTCTCGGTCATCAGCGGCAGCTCGCCCATGTAGACTTCCTGCTCCTTGACCTCCTTGACGGTCGGCTTGGAAGCTTCCTTGTCCATAATGGTCAGGCGCACCTTGACGCGCAACGGGGCCGCGAAAGTCAGGCCACGCTGCTGGCATTCCTTGACGTCAAACGGTGCGGCGCCGAGGTTATAGCTGACATAATCCAGACGCGCATTGCCGGAATGGCTGACGATCGGGAACACAGAGCTGAAAGTCGCTTGCAAGCCGTTGTTCTTGCGCTTGTCATGCGGTACATTCTCCTGCAAAAAGCTGGCATAGGACTCCAGCTGCATCGCCAGCAGGTAAGGAACTTCCTGCACGCTGTCACGCTTGGCGAAACTCTTGCGGATACGTTTTTTCTCGGTGAACGAATAGCTCATGGTATCTCCACTGGGCTTGAGAGGGCAAAAGACAGCAGGCCGACGGCCCGCTTTCTTGTGGCCTCTGAAAAAGGCTAAAGGCCAGCGGTTTCCCGCCAGCCCTTTTACAGCAAACTACAATTACTTGACTTCAGCGGTTGCGCCAGCTTCGATCAGCTTCTTGGCAGCAGCATCGGCATCAGCCTTGGAAACGCCTTCCTTGATAGCCTTCGGTGCGCCATCAACCAGATCCTTGGCTTCCTTCAGGCCCAGGCTGGTCAGTTCGCGAACGGCCTTGATGACGTTAACCTTGTTGTCGCCGGCACCGGTCAGGATGACGTCGAATTCGGTCTTCTCTTCTGCGGCAGCAGCGCCAGCAGCAGCCGGAGCAGCAGCAACTGCAACAGCGGCAGCAGCAGCGGAAACGCCGAACTTCTCTTCCAGGTCCTTGATCAGTTCAGACAGTTCCAGAACGGACAGGTTTGCAATTGCGTCGATAATATCTGCTTTGGACAGAGCCATTTGTAATACTCCTGATAAAAATTAAATGTGAATTTAAGCGGCTTGCTTCTGGTCGCGAACAGCGGCCAGACCACGCACGAACTTCGTCGGCACTTCGTTGAGGGTGCGTACGAACTGTGCGACCGGCGCCTGCATGGTGCCCAGCAGCTTGGCCAACAGTTCTTCGCGGCTCGGCAGCGATGCCAGGGCCTTGATGCCATTGGCATCCATGACCTGGTTCGGCAGAGCACCAGCCTTGATCACGAACTTGTCGTTGCTCTTGGCAAAGTCGTTCAGCACCTTGGCTGCGGCAACCGGGTCGGCAGAAATGCCGAACACCAGCGGACCGACCATCTGATCGGCAAGACCGGAAAACGGGGTGCCATCAACGGCACGACGTACCAGCGTGTTCTTCAGAACGCGCAGGTAAACGCCCGATTTTCTGGCTTGCGCGCGCAGGGCAGTCATGTCACCCACCGGCAGGCCACGATACTCAGCGACCACGATTGCCTGCGCCTTCGAGACTTGCTCGCTGACTTCGGCAACTACCGCCTTTTTCTCTTCAAGATTAAGACTCAAGGTCTTACCTCCTTCCGTTAATTGAGCCCCCGGAATCAATCGCTTGAAACCGGAGACCTACCCACGGCGACCTTTCATCAGGAGTGAATCCTGTTTCGGGTAACGCCATCTGCGTAGGACTTCGCTACTCGGTGCATCAACTGGCATGCACCTTTCACAGCCGATTAAACCCTCGCGGGTTCCTACGGTCTTTGATTGCCCCACCGCTTTTCAACGGCAGGCCCAAAGCCCTTTGTTGCGGGCACCACCAAGCGCCCGCCTACTACATTACTTAAGCAGCCAGCGTCGACTGATCAACACGCACACCTGCACCCATGGTGCTGGAGACGGAGATCTTCTTCAGGTACTGGCCCTTGCTGGATGCCGGTTTCGCCTTGCTCAGCGCATCCACCAGCGCCAGCAGGTTTTCCTTCAATGCGTCCACTTCGAACGAAGCGCGACCGATCGTGCAATGAATGATGCCGGCCTTGTCGGTACGGTATTGCACCTGGCCAGCCTTGGCATTCTTAACGGCAGTTGCCACGTCCGGAGTCACAGTGCCGACCTTCGGGTTCGGCATCAGGCCACGCGGGCCCAGCACCTGACCCAGCGCACCAACGATACGCATGGCATCCGGCGTCGCGATCGCGATGTCGAAATCCAGCATGCCACCCTTGACTTGCTCGGCCAGGTCGTCAAAACCGACGATATCGGCACCGGCTGCCTTGGCAGCCTCGGCAGCCGCGCCCTGTGCGAACACGGCAACACGCTTGGTCTTGCCAGTGCCCTTCGGCAGCACCAGTGCACCGCGCACCAATTGATCGGACTTACGTGCATCGATACCGAGATTGATCACGGCATCAACAGATTCGTCGAACTTGGCAGTTGCAGTTTCCTTGACCAGCGCCAGTGCGTCAGCAACCGGGTAAACCTTGTTGCGGTCAACTTTCGCGCGCAGCGCGTCAACACGCTTGGATACGTTAGCCATTTATACGCCCTCCACTTCAATACCCATGCTGCGTGCGCTACCAGCAATAGTGCGCACAGCGGCGTCCATGTCTGCCGCAGTCAGATCGGGCATCTTGGTCTTGGCGATTTCTTCGGCTTGAGCGCGGGAAATCTTACCCACCTTGTCGGTATGCGGACGGGGAGAACCCTTGTCGATCTTGGCGGCCTTCTTGATCAGTGTCGTCGCCGGAGGCGTCTTCATGATGAAGGTGAAGCTCTTGTCGGCAAAGGCGGTAATGACCACCGGCACCGGCAGACCAGGCTCCATGCCCTGCGTAGCGGCATTGAACGCCTTGCAGAATTCCATAATATTCAGACCGCGCTGACCCAGTGCAGGGCCTACGGGAGGACTCGGGTTGGCTTTACCTGCAGGAATCTGCAGCTTGATATAGCCGATGACTTTCTTTGCCATTTGCTTGCTCCTGAAACGGGTACGAACGCCATGGGCACACCATGGCTCCCCAGTTAAAATCGCCGCGCCCCGCGAATCGCAGGGTCACGGCGCACCACTCTAATCAGACCTCTTTGACGATCTGACTGAAATCAAGTTCAACCGGCGTGGCGCGACCAAAAATCGTCACTGACACACGCAGCTTGCTCTTTTCGTAATTAATGTCTTCCACTGCGCCAGAGAAATCCTTGAACGGACCATCCACCACGCGCACCATCTCACCCTTCTCGAAGGTAAGCTTCTGCGTCGGGTTGCTCTTGCTGTCATCCATGCGCTGCAGGATGATATCGACTTCGGCATCCTTGATGGGCGTTGGCTTAAGCGCAGTACCACCGATGAACGCAGTCACACGCGGGGTACTTTTGACCAGATGCCAGGTATCGTCATTCATGTCCATTTGCGCCAGCACATAGCCGGGATACAACTTGCGCTCGCTAATGGCCTTCTGTCCGGCCTTCATCTCGACCACCTCTTCGACCGGCACCAGAATCTGGCCAAACTTGTCACCCATGCCAGATCGATTGATGCGCTCTTCCAGCGCACGCTGTACCGATTTTTCGAAACCGGAGTAGACCTGTACTGCATACCACCGCATTGCCATTACGCGCTCCGTCCCATCAGCATCTTCACGACCGAAGTCATGCCGACATCAACAATCCACAGAAAAATCGCCATCACCACCACCAGCGCGAATACTGTGGCCGTCGTCTGTACCGTTTCCTTGCGGCTTGGCCAAACCACCTTGCGCGCCTCAGCCAGCGACTCCCTAGCGAACTCAAACGCACGACGCCCCGCAGGGGTTGTCCACATCACTGCCGCAGACATCACCACACCACCCAGCACCGCCAGCACGCGCAGCACCATGGCATGCTCTGCCAGCAGATAAAAAGCAGCAACGCCGGCGACCACCAGAAGTAGCGCCAGCGCCAGCTTGATTCTTTCAATCATATATTTCGCCGTGTTGATATGGTTATGTGGCAGGCCAGGAGGGTCTCGAACCCCCAACCTTCGGTTTTGGAGACCGACGCTCTGCCAATTGAGCTACTGGCCTGTATTAAAACTAATACTGTTGGTGAGCAGACAAGGCCCACTCACCAACAGCAGAACTGCTATTACTCAATAATCTTGGCAACGACGCCGGCGCCGACGGTACGACCGCCTTCGCGGATGGCGAAGCGCAGACCGTCTTCCATGGCGATCGGGGCAATCAGGCTCACCGTGATCGACACGTTGTCGCCAGGCATCACCATTTC
>DAIDAS010000311.1 GCA_027310505.1 bacterium | reverse complement strand
CCCGAATCGCCTGGTGCAAACAGGCGGCTGAACATGGTGCCCTGATGTTCTTACGCGGCGACGATCAGGTTGTCGCGCACGCTCATCTTGCCGAACACCTGCAAGGTCTGGAAAGTGCGTCCGACGCCGCGCTGATTCAGTTGCTGCGGATTCAGGTGCGTGATGTCTTTTCCGTTGAGCGAAATCTGCCCGTTATCCGGCCTGATCTGACCCAGCACGCTGTTGAACATGGTGGTCTTGCCTGAGCCATTCGGCCCGATCACGCCAAATATTTCTCCCGGCATCACCTCAAACGACACGCCGTCCACTGCCTGAATCGCGCCGTAGGATTTCTTCAGATTGGATACTTGCAATACCGGCGCGATCATGCTGTTGCTCCCTTGCGTGCCGCCAGCGTTCGAGCGGCGGACGCTGCACGCGACTGGCGCTTGTCGCGAATCAGGTCAGGGATCGATAACAACCCATTGGGCAGCCACACCATCAGCGCTATGACCAGACCGCCGAAGACCACCAGATACCAGCCTTCTGCAAATCGCAGCCATTCCGGCGCCAGCACGCCGATCGCGGCGCCTACCAGCGGTCCCAGCAAATATCCCGGCCCGCCTATGACCACCATCAAATACATCATGATGGAAATCTGTGCGTTGAAAGGCGAGGGCTCGATGAACTGCACCAGTGACGCGAAAAACGCGCCGGCGATTCCGGCGAACGCGGAACCGATTGCAAATGCGAGCAGCGTGTAGCGCTGGATATTCACGCCCAGACTTTCGGCCCGGATCGGGTTGTCACGCAAGGCGGTAAATGCCTTGCCCCAAGGCGATTTCAGAATGCCCCACAATACTGAAAACAGCAGCAGGGTGAATGCCAGCACCAAATAGTAATAGGCAATGCCGCTATCCATCGAGATGCCGAAAAAACCTGGTCGCGCAATGTTCGATATGCCGAAAGTGCCGCCGGTCAGCCACTCTTCATTGCGGAAAACCAGACTCATCACTTCGTTGAAGCCGAGCGTCGCAAATGCCAGATAGACCATCTGTACCCGCAAGGCAGGGAATCCAACCAGCAGCCCGACCGCAAAACACAGAACTGCGGCAGCGGGCATGGCCAGCCAAAAACTGAATCCAGCCTTGAGCAGCAATGCGGTGGTGTAAGCGCCGATACCGAGAAAGGCCGCATGCCCAAGCGCCTTTTGCCCGGCGTAGCCTACGATTAAATTGAGCCCCATGGTTGCCATCACGTAGATCAGCCAATAGCTGAGCAGATAGATGCCATAGTTTTTGAGAAAATGCGGTGCGACGATCGCGATCATTACGAGGATCGCTGCAAAAATCAGATTCTGTTTTTTCATTTTGAGCACCTTATACCTTGCGTTCTTCGGCTTTACCCAGCAAGCCATTCGGCTTGAACAGGATGATCACCATGAACAAGGCAAGCGCTACGCCGTCCTTGTATGACGGCGAAATATAGGCGCCCGCCAGATTTTCGCCGACACCGACAATCAGGCCGCCGAGCAAGGCACCGCGCGAGTTGCTGAAGCCGCCGATGATCGCGGCAAGGAATGCCTTCAGGCCGAGGCTGTAGCCCATGTCGAATTTGGCCAGATACACCGGCGTAACCAGCAGCGCAGCGGCGGTCGCCAGCAGCGCGTTGATCGCAAAGGTGTACAACACCATGCGATTGACATTGATGCCGAGCACGGTTGCGCTTTCGGTGTTTTGCGCCACCGCCTGCATCGCACGTCCGGTTACGGTCTTTTGCAAAAAAGCCTGGAGACCGAACACGATGGCCAATGCAACCGCAAGCGTGCCGAGATCGCCGGCGGAAATATTGACGCCGGCAATCGAAAACAACTTGTTGCCGAACAGGCTGGGAAAAGGGTGCGCCTCGGCGCTATAGCCGGCCCGTACCGTGTTGCGCATCACCATGGAAAGTCCGATGGTGGCGACGACCAGCGGCATCATGCCGAATTTGATCAAAGGATCAACGATCGCTTTCTTGAAGGCCCAGCCCAGTACCACGACCGAAACGATGATGCTCAACGCGAAGCTGGCCAATAGCGGCAGGCCGAGCGACATGAAGCCCAGCATCGAGAAAGCCGGCAGCATCACGAACTCGCCGGTTGCGAAATTGATTGTTCCTGAAGCCTGCCACAGCAAGGTAAATCCCAGCGCCGCCAGCGCATAGATCGATCCGGTGGCAAGTCCGGAGAATACGAGTTGAAAAAAATCAGTCATGGTGCTGTCCCGGTGAATCACATTGCAAGCGAATATGCATACGAAAGTCTCTGACTCTTGCATTCGGATCCTATCGATCCGAATGTATATGGGTTTGGTTGTTATTTTCCTGAAATCGGCGGCATCACCAGAATCACTTCCTGTTTGCCATTCTTGACTTCGACCATGAAACTTTCGCGGTTGAGGTCGCCTTTGTCGTCGAATTCCACGTCCATCAATACGCCTGGTTGATCGGCCGCTTTCACTTTGAGACCGTGCATGGTATGTGCAACGGCCTTGCGATCCAGCTTGCCGGTTTTTTCGATCGCCGCTTTCACTATGTAGATGCCGGAGTATACCT
>DAIDAS010000039.1 GCA_027310505.1 bacterium | reverse complement strand
AACTGGAGTATCACTACAACCCGGCCGAAAACCTGCTGCGCGTCCACTGGGCACATTAGTTCATCTGCAGCAAATTCCTAAGAATGGTTATATGCCATATTCATGGCATACCAATTTAATGCCTTTTATAAAGGGTTGTTCAAACCTTTTCTGGCGCATAAGGTTGGTGTATTGGCGTGGGATTGTTTTTCGAAATCTCCAAAGCTGAGGGGTGGTTGAAAATGCACGGCAAGGAAAGTCGAAATTTACTTTATTTCAATTCCTCTGATACGCCCCCCGTAATGGTTGGCGAAATGCGGGACGCCGGGTGGAATGTGAAATGCACAGGCGATGTGGATGGTGCGGCCAATATCATCGACAAGTATGCGCCTCAGGTTGCAGTGGCCCAGTTTGACGGGCAGAAAGGCTCCCTGGATGCTCCTGTCGAAAACCTTTTCCGCAATGTGGAGCGTGTGGAATGGGTTGCGCTGCTCCCCAAGAACTGCATGGGCAAGAACTACATCAAGCAGGTTGTCAGCGAGTGTTTTCATGACTTTCATACGCTCCCCCCTGCGCCGGATCGGTTGCTGGCGACGCTTGGTCACGCCTATGGCATGGCCTCGATGAAGTGGGGCGATGCAAGTTCAGGTAATGAATTGCAGCCCGGTGAAGATGAAATGGTGGGCACCAGCCCGCAGATGCTGGACCTGTTTCGCAACTTGCGCAAGGTTGCGAGCGTGGATGCCCCGGTGCTGATTACCGGGGAAAGCGGTACCGGCAAGGAACTGGCTGCGCTCGCCATCCATGAACGATCAGGCAGGCAGCATATGCCATTCGTGGCAGTCAATTGCGGCTCGCTACCAAACGGACTGATTCAATCAGAATTGTTCGGACATGAAAAAGGCGCGTTCACAGGCGCCAGCCAGCGCAAGATAGGCCGCATCGAGGCTGCTGCCGGGGGCACCATTTTCCTGGACGAGATCGGCGATCTGCCGATTGAGCTCCAGGTGAATCTGTTGCGGTTCCTGCAGGAAAAAACCATCGAGCGTGTGGGCGGGGCCGGGCAGATACAGGTGGATGTGCGGGTGCTTGCCGCGACCCACGTCGATCTGGAAGCCGCTGTTGCGGATGGGCGCTTCCGGGAAGACCTTTATTACCGTTTGAACGTGCTCCATCTGAAAATGCCGGCATTGCGCGACAGGCAGGGCGATATCGAGGTGCTGGCCAAATATTTTTTCGACAAGTTTGCGCATGAGAAGCGGCGCAATGTGAAGGGATTTTCTCCTGCGGCCTTGCATCTCATGAACCGGTACACGTGGCCCGGCAACGTCCGCGAACTGATCAATCGCGTCCGGCGCGCCATGGTGATGTGCGAGAAGCGTCTTATCACTCCGGATGATCTGGGGATTGACCGGCGAGATTGCAAGCGCCAGGTGATTACGCTGGAGGCTGCCCGGGGGGCGGCCGAAATGGAAGCAATCCGCAATGCCTTGCAAAAAAACAATAGCAATCTGACCGAGGCATCCCGTGAGCTCGGGGTTTCGCGCGTGACCTTGTATCGATTGATCCAGAAGTACGAGCTGGCCTTCAAGCCCGAAAACATGAGCGACGCAGTGTAGCCTTTTTCCGGCAGGGCCCGTGTCGTAGGTGTCCATTCCCCCGCAGGATTGTTTTCCCAGGCATCCTCTTCCCAAGCGTTTTCACGCTGACTTCTTGCATCCGCTGTACATGATGGCCTCTTCTGGATAGCTTCGCTTTCCAGCTTGCACCGCATCACGAAATACCCGCTCCGCCCGAATGCCGACTTCCTCCCTGCTCCCCCGTGGTGGTCCTTGAAAATCACGCATTATCAAAAATGAAACAGTTTTTGAAAAATTGTTTCTGCATTGATATCAATAGGTTATGAAATATTGGCGGTTTTTGTGTCATTGGGACGATACAAAACGAACTGGAGGGTCATGAGTGAAAAATGTTTATTTGTAATAAAAAACAATAGGTTATGAATGTGGCACGGTCGTTGCTGTGTAGTCTTCAGGAATCATTTGAGCAGGGTTTGTGGGTAAAGAGAAAGATGACATGCGTTGGCTGACCAAACTGCTACCCCTCCAAAAAGACGCATGCCGGTCGTGGTCTGTGGCGGTGGTGCTTGGCATCGTCGGGATGTGTTTCGGCACCCCTGCACTTGCCGGATCGGTGGTGGAAGCTGATGTCTTGGCCTGGATTGGTGACCATGCAGAGACGGTAACGGATGCCGAGCTCTCGGCTATCCAAGGCAAGGGAGAAACGGCAACAGGGTTGAATGGCAACGATCAGCTCGCCGTCATTCTGTGGGACGAGCGTGGAAGTGGAAATCCCCGGGTGGCAAATCACGAGAATGATGGCGGCCAGAGTTTCCAGAACGTCAATTTGACAGTTAACCGCAGATGATTGGGGCATGCGATGAACAGAGATAGGTATATGCAAAAGATGATTCCGGCGGCCCTGTTTGCAACGCTGGAAGGGCTCGCGGTATTGCCGGTCATGGCTGGCGATGGTGTGGTTATCCTGCAGCGCGAAGTCCCGGATCGGCCGGCATATCGCCCGGGTACTCCCGGACGGCCCGTGACAGTTGATGTTTCGCCGGACGATAAAGTGAACCGCTTGGTTGGCGGGCAGCATGGAAGCCTGAATCCTGCGGAACTGGGGGATGCCGATTTTGCCGCCATTAATACCGGCACCCCACAGGCGCTTGGCCTAGTGAACGACCAGATGAACAAGGCCGGATTGTCGGATGCCCGATTTGGCAGTGACCAGTTGAATGGTGCTGGAGGCACTTACGGGGCAGTGCAGTCGCTGGTGCCGGGTCTGACAGGTTCAGTCGGTGCAGCGGTTGGTGGTGCAACCGGTCGCGTTGGTGCAGAAGTTACCGGAATGACTGGTGCCTTGAGTGGCCTGACCGGCGCGATCACGCGTGGTGTCGGGCAATAAGGAGATTGTCATGAATAACAGTTCGGCGGTTTTGATTTCAGCGTTGATCGCGGTGCCGGCGGCGTTGCATGCCGGTCTGGTGGCTGCGCAGGATGGGTTGCCGGATTTGCCCGGCTATGTGACGCAGAGCGTTATCGATAGCAACATATTGAGCAATGTACGCGGCCGCTTCGCCGTGAACATGGCTGCAGGAGATTCAAATGTCCAGGCGAATGCCGCAGCAGTGGCATTGGGTGCTCAAGGCGGCCCGGCTATAGGGTTGGTCGGCGGCATCCAAGTGACAGATCCACGGCAAGGGACCTTGCCAGATGTCGCCGTCGCGTCCATCGGAGACCATGTCTTTGCGAATAGCTCAGGCCTGATCTCGGTGAACCAGACGAGCGGTGTGGGGAATGCACAGGCCAACGGTGCGGCGTTCGCCCTGGGCTTTGAAGAGGTAGTGGCGGAGAGCACGCTCTCCGCCACGACTTCAAATGCAGTACCGATTGGCGCCGGAACCGGCAAGAGCCACCAGGTATCGATTGCCGATACCGCGTTTAATGGTGCGCGCGGGCTTGTTCAGGTCAACCAGTCGGCGGGGTCGGGCAACAGTACGGCCAACAACTTCGCACTCCAGGTGCAACTGGGTGCGAAACCGTAGTTTTTTTAGCCTTTTTAAACCAGCCTTAACAGGAGAATATCATGAAATCCCAATTTAAGAATACGCCCCTCGCTTTGGCGGTGGCCGCGCTGTTTGTCTCGCCAATGGTTTTTGCAGATGACAACACCGATGGCGGCAGCCATTATGTGGACGTCAAGATTGACGCTGCTGCCGAGCTCAACGCCGATGTCAATGTCAATGCCGACGTCAGCACCGTGCATACCAGCCGTGATGTGCATAACGCTAGGGATGTGACGATCGAAGGCGGTGCCTCCGTTGTCGGCACCATCAACATCGATTCCAGCTCTCTGGCCACGGTAGATGATCAGCAGATCAACTATCAGAACGAGGTCCACAATAATGCAGTCACCAATGACGCATCCGTGAACGGTAACTCGCTCAACGCGGCAAAGGGCAATATTGGTGTCAACGTGACTGCCGGTGACAACAACCAGCAGGCTAACGCCGCTGCGCTGGCATCCTCCGACGCCAGCTTCGTGTTTGGCTCGGCCGATGCCGAAATTACCGCCGTGCAGCATGCCGAGCACAACAGCACCTCCAACCTGGGCAATACCAATACGGCTGGCCTGGGTGGCAATGCCCTGGCCAACGCCAGTGGCAATATCGGGGTCAATATCTCTGCCGGCAACAGCAATCAGCAGAAGAACGACCTCGCTGCTTCGGTGGCTGTGGCTCGTCTGGCTCAGGCTTCGGTCAACGTGCACCAGCAGAATGACCACAACAGCACCAGCAACGACCCCATCCATCGCGAGGAAGTCCAATACCACGACGTCCGCCTGGCTTTGAATGCCACGGGCGGTTATAGCGGCGGTGGCTCGGGCAGCTACAGCGGTGGCACTACGGCTGGTTCATCTTATCAGGCCAACAACATCTATCCGGATATGTGGACTGGCAACACCCATCCGTCCGGTACCCAGACAGGTCACTTCGATCTTGATGGTGAAGCTCAAGGCGCAGTCAAGAATCCCCTTCGCGGTAATGATTCCTTGGGTCAGCCAATTGGCGGTTTGTCATTCGACAACACCGGTACCTATAGCGGCGGCACCCTGGGCTTCAGAGAGTCTGGCGACACATCCCTCTCCGGTGCCGTGACTGGCAGCCTGCCGGTGGTCGTGGCAGTCAATCTGAACACCACCAACACCGCTAACCTGGGTGGCAATGCGTTGATGAATGCCTCCGGCAACATCGGGGTCAACATCGCCTCTGGCACCAACAATCAGCAGTACAACGGTCTGGCGATCGCTGCTACGCAAGCCCCAGTTGGTAC